>NZ_JBRCEP010000068.1:0-41264 GCF_053491055.1 Gloeomargarita sp. | reverse complement strand
ATATAGTCATTTCAAACAAGTTTGCAACATTCGCCTTTACCTGCAAACCCTGTCCTGGAAGGGGATACAGCCATGACCAGTGCCTCAAAGTGTTGCATTTTCTTGTGAAACGACTATATCTGGCTTTCAGACGGACTGGGACGCTAGGAATTTATCCATCATAAAGTGTTTTGGCGAACAAAGAGCTAGAAAAAAATCCGCCAAGCAGGGGCGAAAGAAACTCGGCACAGTTATAGCTAAGCATACAAAGGTTGACATGCTATGGGTCGCTGGGCGTAACCCCACAATGGCGTAGCCGTGAATCTTAAGGCGACAATCTTAACCTACCTAGCTGTAACTTTCTGAGCAACAAAAGCGCAAAGCCATGCCCATCCTAATCGCCGCACTGGTGAATGCTATAGGGCAGAACCCGGCGAATTTCCGGCAGCGTCGTCAGGCCTTGGCTAATTTTCCGAATGCCATCTTTGCGAAAGGAATCGAAGTCAATTTCCGCAAGATACCGCCGCAATTCGCCAACCGTTCCCCGATAGACCAACTGGCGCACCTGGTCATCGGCATCGAGCAGTTCCACCACCGCCACCCGCCCCAAATACCCGGTTCCCAAACATTGGTCACAGCCTTTGCCGATCCGCCAATGCTGCGCCCAGGGATGGTCTGGGGTGAGTCCCAGCCAGGCCAACTCCTGCACAGTCGGGGTGTAGGGAACCGCACAGTGGGGGCAAACGCGCCGTACCAACCGTTGCCCGACCACCCCCAGCAACGCATCGCTGATTAAACCGGGGTCAGGCCCCAAATCCCGCAAGCGGGGAATCGCCGTCGCCGCATCAATGGTGTGCATGGTCGTCAGCACCAAATGCCCGGTCAGGGCCGCGCGCACGACGGTTTCCGCCGTTTCCCCATCCCGGATTTCCCCTACCATGATGATGTCCGGGTCCTGGCGTAAAATCGAGCGCAGACCGGCAGCAAAGGTCATGCCCGCCCGCACGTTCACCTGGGTTTGGGTGATATGGGGCAAAACATACTCCACCGGGTCTTCTACCGTGGTCACATTCACTTCGGGGGTGGCAATGAGTTGCAAACTGGTGTACAACGTACTGGTTTTGCCAGAGCCGGTTGGGCCGGTGAGAATGATTAATCCCTGGGGTTGCCGGAGCCAGCGGGTGTAGGTGGCAAGGGTGGTGCCGCTAAAGCCCAAATCCTCCAAACACGTAAAGGGGTTTTCCTGGGGCAAAAGCCGAATCACCACCTTTTCCCCGCCGACACAAGGCAGGGTACTCACCCGCAAATCCAAATGTTGTGTGCCGCCGACGTCGTTGAGGTATTTCCGGCTAATCCGGCCATCGTGGGGACGGCGACTGTCGGCAATGTCCATCTCGGCCATGACCTTGGTGGCAATGACCGTAGGACGGCTCAAGGCCGGGGGCAGGGTGGTAATGGGCCGCATAATGCCATCAATGCGAAACCGCACCCGCAGGCCATCGCTGCTCGGTTCCAGGTGAATGTCGCTGGCGCGGTGTTTGAGGGCCACGGCCAGCAGGGCATTGATGCGCTGGATGGACGTATCGGCCTTGCCCAAGTACAGGGCCGCATCCTCGCTGACATCGGCACGGTCGGGTTCGCCGGTCAAAGGGTTGAGCAGGGGCGCCAGACGGATTTGGTCAGGGGGCGCAGCATGGCGCTGGCGGTACCATTGCCGGTAGCTCTCCGGGCGAATGGGCACGGTTTCGATGGCGGTGCGGGTGCGATTGCTGATAAATTCCCGCTGCTCTGGGGTGAGCGGTTGGCAGACTCCCAGGTAATAACAATTGCGCCACAACAACAGGGGCAATACCTGGGGCAGGTGGGGGCTGGGGGTGACTTTGCGGAAAAACTGGCGGCTCACCTCCGGGTTGAGCAGGGACAAATTCACCGTCCCATCCGGCTGCACCAACAATTCCAAGGCGGCAGTGGGCGTCAAATCACCGCTTTTGAGACGTTGCCAAATCAAGGTAGCGCCACTGAGAGAGTCTGCCGCCGCTGCCATACCCAAGGTGGGTGACGCTACCTTCAGTGTAGTGCCCCGGCATCCCACCTGCTATGATGATGCCATGAGGACCAAACCCTTTTGCCCATGACTTGGAAACCCACGCTTGCCTTCGGCCTGCTGGTATTTCTCCCCATCTCTTGGGCGGCGGCGTGGTGGCACTGGGATGAATTGGTCATTGGTATTACAGCAGGTTTGGCGATTGTGCCCTTGGCCATTTGGCTGAGTACGGCGACGGAAGAAATCGCCCTGGTGAGCGGGCCGGGCGTCGGCGGGTTGCTGAATGCGGTCTTTGGCAATGCCACCGAGTTAATTATTGCCATCGTGGCGCTGCGGGCGGGGTTGGTCGAGGTGGTCAAAGCCAGCATCACCGGAACGGTGGTGGCCAATTTGTTGCTGGTGTTGGGGCTGGCGATGCTCTTGGGGGGGCTCAAACACAAGGAACAAAAGTTTCCGGCGATTTTTCCCCAGGTGAATGCGCCGGCGATGACCTTGGCCGTTACCGCCATTTTTCTACCCACCCTGCTGGCCCACACCACCGAAGGGGCGGGCATGGCCCCCCATGCCATCCAAAACCTATCGGCAATGGTGGCGGTGGTGTTGATGCTGGTCTATGGGTTAACCTTGGTTTTTTCCTTGAAGACCCACAGTTATCTCTACGAGGTGGGGGTGGTGGAATTGGGGGAAACCCATGGCCGACCTAATCTTTGGCTGTGGGTGTTGATTTTGGCCCTGGCAACCGTGGGCGTGGCGGTGGAATCAGAAATTTTTGTGGGGGTGATCGAAGCGGCGACCCGTAAAATTGGCTTGACGCCACTGTTTACGGGGGTGATTGTGTTGCCCTTGTTAGGCGGTGCCGCAGAATATGTAACGGCGGTGAATGTGGCCCTCAAAAACAATATGGATTTGTCCGTCTCGGTGGCGATGGGTTCGAGTGCTTTGGTGGCCTTATTTGTGGCGCCCGTCCTGGTGCTGGTCGGGGCCTGGTTGGGACAACCGATGGACTTGAATTTCAATCTCTTTGAGGTCGTGGCCGTGGCCCTCGCCGTCACCGTTGCCAACCTGATCAGTTTGGACGGACGTTCCAATTGGTTAGAAGGCAGTTTGCTGCTTTCTGCTTATGTTGTGATTGCGGCGGCGTTTTACTACCATCCGGCCTGAGGACTTGCCCTGCCGTCAATAGGCGTACTTCAGGGCCAACAGCACCAACGCCGCAACTGCCCCCAGGATCAGGGCCGCCCCCGTGACGACCACTAAGGGATGGTCGGCTTCATCAAAGCGCATCGCACCCCGGTTCATGTCGTTCATACGCACCTCGCTGGCAACCTTTTTGCCCCCTAAGTTCTAACCTATCGAAAAACCTGCCGCGTCTGGGGCCTTAAAGGAATTTTTTTAAGAATCGGCGGAGGCGTTGGCGAACCCGCCTGACCCCCAGACGCCACCCGGTCAACGGCGGGATATCTGCTGGGTGTTGGGCGCGGTAATCGAAAAATTCATCCCAAGCCTGCCAAATAGTCAGCAATTTTTTTTGCACCTGGGGCGCGCGATATTCCCAGAGCAATTCCTGGGCCACGGGCGGGTTGGGGGTCGCCAAGGCCCGGAGAATTTTGGCGATGTCATAGCCCGAGTGATAACAGCCAATTTGTTCGCAATTAAACCCTGGGTCCAGATAGTCGGCCAAGCCCCCATTGACACTGGAGAAAACCCGACACCCGCAGGCGAGGGCCTCCAAAGGTTGCAGCCCAAACCCTTCGCTCACCCCCTGCACCGCCCAATACTCGGCGGAATCGTAGAGATAAATGCGGGCGCGGTTAAACAAATCCGCCAGGCTGGGAACAAAAGAATCCACCACTTCCACCCGGCAGTGTCGGCGTAATTGGGGGGCCAGACGTTCGAGCAAATAGCTCGAAGATTTGCGCGCTATGATGAGCACGTCAATATCGCGGGTTTTGCCCTGGTCATAGAATTCGTCGCTCAATACGTTGGGCAGGTAATGCAAGGGGGCATAGGGCGCCTGTTGGCCCCAGTAGCCCAAACTCTGGCGACTCACCGTGACCACGGGCACCCCCACCGGCAGCCGGAACCGATACCCCGTACTGTGGGCGTGATAGACCACCGGGTAATGGCGCAGTCGGGCCAGCAACTGCGGCACATGAAACCCCCAACTTACCACAAAAATCCCGCTAAATGCCGGTTGCGCCAACACATCGGCGAGGAATAAATGGTCGGGTTCCCGCTGCTGATAGGTCACCAGGGTCGCCGTGCCCAAGGTCTGTGCCAATTGCAGGAGTTTCAATTCTGCCCACAGACCGCCGCAGTGGTAGCGTTGGGTCGTACCCGGCAGGAGAAAATACAAGGGTCGCATTGGTGTTGTGCCCTCGGTTCGGCTAAAGACAGGCCAGGTTTTCCCCATGGCGCCGCCTATCGCGCATCATAGAAAAAGAACGCGTTGGCTGCATCTTGCCCATGTCTCCCCGCACCCTGAACCTGACGCCCGCATTGTACACCTATCTGCTTGACCACTCCCTACGGGAACCGCCAATTTTGCAGGCATTGCGGCAGGAAACCCAGGCCCTCCCCGGCGCCCAGATGCAGATTGCCCCGGAACAGGGCCAATTCATGGCCTGGTTGGTGCAGGCGATGGGGGTGCGGCGGGCGTTGGAACTGGGGGTGTTTACCGGCTACAGCAGTTTGGCGGTGGCGCTGGCGTTGCCCCCCGATGGCCGGTTGGTCGCTTGCGATATTGACCCGGAGACCACCCAAATTGCCCGTCGTTATTGGGAACAGGCGGGGGTAGCGTCCAAAATTGACCTGCGTTTGGCCCCGGCGCAAACGACTTTGGCAACGCTGCTGGCCCAAGGCGAAGCGAATACCTATGACTTCGCGTTTATTGACGCCGACAAGGAACACTATCTCACCTACTACGAGCAGTGTCTGCAGTTGGTGCGCCCCGGTGGTTTAATAATGATCGATAACGTGTTATGGGGCGGCGCCGTGGCGGACCCATCTGTTCAAGATGCGGCGACCCAGGCCATCCGGCAGTTGAATCACAAGCTGCATCAGGATGAACGTATTGCCTTAACGATGCTGCCCCTGGGAGATGGGGTAACCTTGGCGTGGAAACGTTCTTGACAGTGGCTGCGGATTGTAGGGAGTACCGCCCGTGAAAGTGATGGTGGTGGGGGGGGGCGGTCGGGAACATGCCCTGGCGTGGAAATTGGCGCAGTCACCGCGGGTGACGAAAATCTTTTGTGTGCCGGGGAATGGGGGCACGGCAACCCTGGATAAGGCGGTCAATATGCCCATGTTGCCGGTGGATACGAGCGGCATTATCCGGTTTGCCCTGGTGCAGGGCGTGGGGTTGGTGGTGATTGGCCCAGAAACCCCTCTGGCGCTGGGGATGGCCGATGAAATGCGGGCGCAGGGCTTGCGGGTACTGGGGCCAGGGCAGGCGGGTGCCCAGTTGGAAGCGAGTAAGGTGTGGGCCAAGGAATTCATGCAGGCGGAGGGGATTCCCACCGCCCATGCCCAGGTCTTTCAGGAGTTAGAGGCGGCGCGGGCCTACATCGAACAGCATCCCCTGCCGGTGGTGGTGAAGGTGGACGGGTTGGCCGGTGGCAAGGGGGTCACCGTGGCGCAAACCCACGCAGAAGCGATTCAGGCGGTGCAGGCGGCTTTGGCCGGGAAGTTTGGCCAGGCGGGGCAGCAGGTACTGGTGGAGGAGTTTTTGCCCGGCGAGGAGGTGTCGCTGCTGGCGCTCACCGATGGCGAAACCCTGTATCCGCTGTTGCCTGCCCAGGATTACAAACGGCTCGGGGTGGGCGATACGGGGGTGAATACGGGCGGCATGGGGGCCTGTGCGCCGGTGCCCTGGATGACCAAGGAGTTGGTGGCGCGGGTGGAGCGGGAAATTTTCACCCCCTTGCTGGCGGGGTTGAAGCGGCGCGGGATTGATTATCGGGGTGTGATTTACGCGGGCTTGATGGTCACCCCGGCTGGGGACCCCTTTGTGGTGGAATTCAACTGTCGCTTTGGGGACCCGGAAACCCAGGTCATTTTGCCCCTGTTGGAGTCCTGCCTGCTGGAGTTGAGTTTGGCTTGCGCCGAGGGGCGGTTGCGGGAGGTGCCGCCGCCAGTGTGGAAACCGGGATGGGCAGCCACGGTGGTCATAGCTGCTGGCGGGTATCCCCAGGAATGGGCCAAGGGGTATCCCGTGCGGGGGCTGGATTTGGCCGAGGCCACGGGCGCTTTGGTGTTTCATGCGGGAACCCGCCGGGAGCGCAACCAGACCTTTACCGACGGGGGACGGGTGTTGAACGTCACCGGTTGCGGGGACACCCTGGAAGAGGCCCTGGAACGCAGCTATGCCGGGGTAAAACAAATCAGTTTTACCGATTGCTACTACCGGGAGGACATTGGCTGGCGGCTGCGGGGACGTTAGGTGCTTGGGTCTGGTTCAAGAATGCGCGAACTGAACTCTTTAAGAATGGGGTAATTTAAGAATTAAATGATGTCATCTCGTTAGTCATTTATCGTCGCTTCACAAGAAAATGCCACACGTTGAGGCACCGGTCATCACTGTATCCCCCTCTCGGACAGGGTTTGAGGGTAAAGCCGAAGGTCGCAAACTTATTGGAAATGACGATACTGAGTGGCAGCCTTAACCTTGATTTGTTTATGACCGTGATCCCCGGTGGCAAAAGGCAATGGTTCAGGTGGTTGGGGTGGCTGTTGTGCCTGGGTTTTGTGAGTGTCCATCTGACGGGTTGTACGCTCAAAAATGCCACCGCGCAAGTCCCCCAATTGATCTTGGCGACTCCCTCTGGCCCGGCAACGTTTAACTACCCCCTCAACACCTCCTTTTACAGTGTTTTTGGTTTTATTTATGAAGGGCTTTTACAAACCAATGGAGTCACTTTAGCGTTAGAACCCGCCCTAGCTGAATCCTGGCAGGTCAGTCCCGATCAAAAAGAAATTATTTTCACCTTGCGGGAGAACTTGCGCTGGTCAGACGGCCAACCCCTCACCAGTGAAGATGTGGTTTTTTCTTACCAGGAGGTTTATCTCAATCCCAAAATTCCTTCGGGAATTCAAGACATTTTGCGGATAGGGCAAAAGCGTCAGTTTCCCACCGTCCAAGCGCTGGATGCCCGACGGGTGGTCTTTCGGATTCCCGAACCCTTTGCCCCGTTTTTGCGGTTTGTCGGCGGGATTCCCATTCTCCCGGCCCATGTTTTGCGCCCCAGCATTCACACGCTCGATGCCCAGGGTAATCCCCGGTTTTTATCCATGTGGGGAACGGATACGCCTGTGCAGCAAATTGTCGGCAACGGCCCCTACGTGATGGAACGTTATACCCCCAGCCAAAGGGTCGTTTTCCGGCGCAATCCCTACTACTGGCAAAAGGATAAGCAGGGGAATCCCTTGCCCCGGATCGAACGGATTATCTGGCAAATTATTGAATCAACCGACACCCAACTTTTGCGGTTTCTCTCCCAGGAATTGGATGCTATTTCGGTGCCCCCAGAGGCATTTCAACTGTTGAAAAAAGAATCCAAAAAACGCAATTTCACTGTCTATAATGCCGGGCCGGAGACCCTGAGTACGTTTATTGCGTTTAATCTCAACCGTGCCCAAAATCAGCAAGGCGTTCCCCTGGTGGACCCCATCAAATCCCGTTGGTTTCACAACCGGCTCTTTCGCCAAGCGGTGGCCTATGGCATTAACCGGGAGCGGATGCGGGATACGATTTTCCGGGGCTTGGGGGTGTTGCAAAATTCTCCCATCCACCCGAATAGTCCCTACTACAATCCCCGGGTAAAAGTGTATGAATATAACCCGGAACGGGCCAAAGAATTATTGCGACAAGCAGGTTTTACCTGGAATACCCAAGGGCAATTGGTAGATGACCAGGGCCATCCGGTGAGATTTACGTTGCTTACCAACATCGAACGGCGGATTCGCCCGGCAATGGCCGCCCAAATTAAACAGGATTTGGCGCAGTTGGGGATGCAGGTGGATGTACAAACCATGAGTTTTAATCCCTACGTCGAACGCCTCAATCGCACGCGGGATTGGGAATGTTATTTGGGGGGCTTTGGCGGCGGTGGTATCGACCCGCACAGTGGCTTTAATATCTGGTACAGTCGGGGTAATTTACACACGTTTAATCAAGGCCCGCAGCCGGGACAACCCCCGTTGAAAAATTGGTCGGTACAGCCTTGGGAATTGCAAATTGATGACCTGTTGATCCGAGGTTCCCAAGAGATGGATGAGGCCAAACGCAAACAAATTTACTGGCAATTTCAGGCGTTGACCCAGGAAGAATTGCCGTTTATTTATTTGGTGAATAATTTGGCGTTGGAGGCGGTACGCAATCGGGTCAAGGGGATTGCTTTTTCGGCATTGAGTGGCCCCTTTTGGAATTTGCCACAGTTGGAACTGGTGGACTAGGCCAACCTGCCCCCTGCTGGTTTACAGTAGAGAAAGAATGCCCCATCAGCCCCCCTGCCCCCATGGAACTGGAACAACAAGTGCAGAAATTGATTGACGAAGCGCCCCCAGGGGACAACACGGCGCAGTTGGTGCAGGTGATTGGGCCGCTGCTTATTGACCTGGCCCGCAATTTCCGCCACAAGCAGTACTACATTGTCCAGACGTTGGACAAACGTTGGCAGACGAGCATTTGGACCAACCCGGACGGTTCAGAACGGACGTTGCTGTATGCGTACTGCACTTTGCAAGACGCAACGGCCAGCATTCCTTTGCCCAAGGACCCCTGGTTGATGGCCTTGCCGGTGCCGGTGGTGCAGATTATTTTTCAACTGTTGGCGATGGAGCCGGTAGAGGGGGTGGTGTTTTGGGAGGAGCCGGGGCTGAAAGCGGGGGCGGCCCTGGAGCGTCAGGACCTACAGCGATTGGTGCAAAACCACCTGTTGCAGCTGGCAGGGCCACCGGCGGATTTGGCCTAGGCGGCTTCGGTGCGGGCTACGGCCTCGCGAATAACCGGTAGGAGTTGGGTCAGGGCTTCGGGCCAACCCACCAAAATCCGCTGTTGGTGGCAGAGGGTGGTGTTGTCCACCGCATCGGGGTCAAACCGAATGGGCTGGCCGTCGAGGTCGCAACAGGTCAAACCCGCCGCCCGCGCCAGGGCAATTGGCCCTACCGTGTCCCAAATCTTCACCCGCTGATTGAAATACACATACACCAGCGCCCGCCCGCGGATCACCTCGACCACCTTGAGGCCAAAACTTCCCAGACTTTGGAAATCCACCCCCGGAATCAACTGCGCCAAAGCCGCACCATAGCGACGGCGGTCCTTGTCCCCAATCACCAGCGGACAATACCAAGGGGAAGGCGGTTCCGGAACCTTACAGGGGAGCGGCGTAATGGAATCATCAGGTAATTGTTGGTACAAGCCATGCCCAATTCCCCCCCAGTACATCCGTTCCAAAACCGGGGCATACACCCAGCCCGCCTGGGGTTGGTAGTCTTCCAGGCAACCGACCATGAGGGCGTAGTAGGGGCGCTGATGGACAAAATCATCGGTGCCGTCAATCGGGTCAATGCACCACAGCCGTTGGGGAAAGCGGGTATAGGCGCGGCGGGAATCCGGGTTTTCTTCGGTAATCAGCCCGTCTTGGGGGAACCACTGGCGAAACTGCTGGCTCAATTCCTGATCCAACAGCCGGTCCACCGTGGTCACGTAGTCGGCTGGGCCTTTTTCCATCACCTCAAACCCACTGGCGCCCATCTGTCGCGCCTTGGCTCCACAGCGCCGGAGTAAATCGCGAATGGCTTGGTCCCACTGCCAGTCCATAGCCCCACCTCACCTGCGCCCATTGTAACGCCTCTGTTACATTTTGCCGGTGGCATGGGCTAAGCTGGAAGCAAAATCAGGGAGCTGTGCCGGATGGGTGAGTTCATCTTATGCACCGATTTTGATGGCCCGGTGGTGGATGTCTCGGAACGGTATTACCGGGTGTACCGCGTTTGTCTGGAAAAAGTGCAGCAGGAATATCCCGGCCTTACCCCAACGGTGCTTAGTAAAAGCGAATTTTGGGCACTGAAGCGGGCCAAGGTGTCGGAAACGGAAATTGGCCGTCGTTCCGGGTTAGACCCGGCCCAGGCCCAGGTATTTTCCCAGTACCGCCACGAAACCGTACACACGTTTCCCTATTTCCAGTGGGATGCCTTATGGCCGGGCGCGCGGGCGGTGCTGGCCGAACTCCAGCGCCAGGGGATACCCG
This sequence comes from Gloeomargarita sp., assembly GCF_053491055.1. NCBI lineage: Bacteria > Bacillati > Cyanobacteriota > Cyanophyceae > Gloeomargaritales > Gloeomargaritaceae > Gloeomargarita > Gloeomargarita sp. Next base: position 30,992 of record NZ_JBRCEP010000068.1, on the reverse strand, counting down.
TGTACGTGATTACCATGCGTCGCCGGCGGGAACTCACCTTTGCCCTGGCGCAATTTGGCCTGGAATCCCTGTTGCCGCCGACCCACTGCTATTGCATTAGCGATGATTTTGTCAAGACCCAGGACCACCTGGACAAACCGCTGGTGTTGGCGCGGGCGTTGGCGCAGATGGCTCCGACGCAGCCGGTGTGGATGGTGGGGGATACGGAAGCCGACATCATTGCCGCCCAAACCCATGGGATACCGGTGGTGGCGGTCCTGAGCGGCATTCGCGACCGGGAGACCCTGGCAAGGTACCAGCCGGATTTCATCGCACCGGATTTGGCCGCGGCGGTGGACCTGATTCGCCAGCAGACTAATGCCAGTAGCCCAACCCCCAGCCGATGAGGATGAGGATGCCCAAAACAATCCGGTAGATGATAAAAATGCGGGTACTGTGGCCCTGGAGATATTTAAGTAAAAAATCAATGGCCAAGTAGGAAAACACCAAGGCCGACAGGGTACCCCAAAACACACTGACCAGGCTATCTGGGGTCAGTTGAATTTCCGTGATCAATTCCACAATCCCGGCCAAAAATAAAGCGGGAATGCCCAGCAAAAAAGAGAACCGCGCCGCCGCCGGTCGTTCCAAGCCCAACAACAGGCCACCGGTTAAGGTTGCCCCGGAGCGGGATACCCCCGGAATCAAAGCCAGTGCCTGGGCGCACCCCACCCAAAAGCCATCCCAAATGCGGATGTCGGCCATGCCCCGGCGCCGACTGCCTACCCGTTCGGCCCACGCCAGCAGCAGCCCCAAGCCAATCAACGCCGCTGCGATGACCGGCAGACCCCGCGGTGGCGACCCCACCGTCGCCTTGACCAACCACCCCGCCAGGACCAAAGGCAGCGTGCCAACCAGAATACCCATGAGCAACCGGGCTGCGGGCGACTGCCACTGGCGTTTGCGGACCGCCTGGACAAACCCCTGCCCCACCTGGCGCATATCCTGGCGGAAATACCACAGCAGCGCCGCCAAACTACCCAGTTGGATCACCGCACTAAAGGACACCCCAAAGTCCGGCCACCCCAAAAACGCCGGAATAAGCCGCAGGTGGGCAATGCTGCTGATGGGTAAAAATTCGGTGGCCCCCTGGATCAACCCCAGAAGAATCGCCTGCCACCAAGAAGGGATCGCCACCGCCGCCAACCCCCAACCATAACTCCCGGCAAGGAGGAACTGTTCCGGCACGAGGTGCTCCCAAAGTTGCAATTTTGTACCATACCCGGAAAAGCCCACCAGCGCAATCCTTACCAGAACCGCCCGCAGTTGGCCCTGCCAAGAATGTTTTCGTCTCCCAGGCCGAAATTGCTTCACAAAAGTCAGGCGTGGTTTATCATGGGTTTGATGCTGAGTTTTCTGAATTCATTCCTGATACCGTGTGACTTCTGCCGCAGCCTATCTGTTGATCACTACACCGACAGGCGAGCAATACATTCCCCTGGTGGGCGGGAGTAGCTGGAGTATCGGGCGTTCGGATCGCAATGGCATTGTCCTGGCGGATCGCTGGGTTTCCCGCAACCATGCCATGATTCAGCGTTTGGATACAGGGGAGTATTACTTTATTGATTTCGGCAGCCGCAATGGTTCGTTTTTGCAGGGGCGGCGGGTGAGTATTCCGGTGCCGTTGCGGGATGGGGATCAATTGGTCATGGGGGAAACCAAGATGGTGTTCCACCTGCGTCCGTCCCTAGAGCCGCAGACGGTGCCGCCTGTGCCGCCGAAGGTAAACGAGAACGCTACGGATGTGCTGCAGGTGCGCTGTTTGATTTCGGTGCTGGTGGTGGACATCCGCGAATTTAGTCTTTTGGCGCGCCAACTGGAAGAAGCGCTGTTGTCCCAGGCGATTGGTTCTTGGTTTCGGCAGGTGGGGGAAATCATTCAGCGGTTTGGCTCGCGGGTGGACAAGTACATTGGGGATGCGGTGATGGCGGTCTGGATTCACAACACCCAAGGCCCCTCCCAGAACGATATGTTGCGCCTGTTACGCACGGTCTGGGCGATTGACAAAACGACGGCCAATTTGCATTACCAGCATCCGTTGCCGGGGCCGTTGCGAGTGGGGGTGGGGTTGAATACGGGCTATGCGATTGTGGGGAATACAGGGAGTGGCGAACGTCCCGAATATACGGCTTTGGGGGATACGGTGAATGCGGCATTTCGTCTGGAGTCGGCTACCCGTTCCTTGGGGTTGGATGTGGCGCTGGGGCAAAGCACGTTCAGTTACATCCAAAAGATGGACCAGGCGCAGGAATTTTTTCGCCCGTACACCACGACGCTCAAGGGCTACGACGAGCCGGTGACCCTGTGGGGGACGTCGTTTAACCATCTGCGGCTGTTTTTGCAGTTGCACAATCCGGAGGGGGGCACCCACAGTGGCACGTTTCGTTTTCCGGCGGGGACTGGGGACTGACGGTGGTGCGGTTGGCGGTGGTGGGGGATGTGCATGAGCAGTGGCAGCCAGAGGATGCCCTTGCCCTAGGCCATCTGGGGGTGGATGGGGTGCTGTTTGTGGGGGATTTTGGCAACGAATCCCTAGAAGTGGTGCGTCAGGTGGCGGCGTTGCCTTGGCCGAAGGCGGTGGTGTTGGGGAATCACGACGCCTGGTACACGGCCACGGATTGGGGACGGCGGCAATGCCCCTATGACCGCAGTCAGGAAGACCGGTTTGCGGCTCAGTTGGCGGTGTTGGCGGAGGCGCACGTGGGCTATGGGCACCGGGTCTTTCCCGAGTGGCAACTGGCGGTGGTGGGTGGGCGACCCTGTAGTTGGGGCGGCGGTACGTGGCAGCAGGGGGACTTTTACCAGCACTATTTTGGGGTTGGGGGCTGGGCTGATTCCTACACCCGCATTATGGCTGCGATCCGGCAGACGGGCGTCCCGCGGGTGATTCTGCTCAACCACAACGGCCCGACCGGCTTGGGCACAACTCCCGATGCACCCTGTGGCCGGGATTGGCCGCCGGTGGGGGGGGATTACGGGGACCCGGATTTGGCAGCGGCGCTGCAAACGGCCCGCCAGGAGGGGTATGCGATTCCCCTGGTGGTGTTTGGGCATATGCACCACAAGCTGCGGGGGAATTTGGGTTACCGGCGTATGTGGCACCAGGACGCCCAGGGTACGGTTTATTTCAATGCGGCGGTCGTCCCCCGGATTCGCAGAGTCGGCACCGAGACCTGGCACCACTTTGGGCTGGTGGAACTGGCTGCCACCCATGTCACCCGGATCGGCTATGTCTGGGTGCAACCCCTACAGGGGCAGGTGGTCACCCAATGGCTGGCCACGCTAGGGACACCCCAAACTCTCCCGTGTTGAGACCCCGGTGACCGGATTTACGCCTTGGGCGTGCGCACACAAGAGCATTTGCGCGTCCCGTCGCAGCACCACATCCGTAAAATCGGCGCCCGTGACATCGGCCCCCTTGAAATTGGTCAGGTAGGCGTAGGCTCCCCGCAAAATTGCGTTTTTCAAATTGGTGCGCGTCATTAGGGCCATATCCAGGGTGGCTCCGGCCAGGTTGGCTCCCTCGAAATCCGCCTGGTCCAAATTCGCACCAAAAAAGCTCACCCCCCGCAAATCGGCCCCCTGGAAGTTTGCCTGGCGCAACACCGCCTTGACAAAACTGCTATCGGTTAAATCCTGCCCGGCAAAATTGGCTCCAATCAACGCCCGTTTGTTGTAATCTTCTGCCCCTGCCGGACTCAGCCAGCACCACCAGATGGCCAACCCAATCAGCAGACACCGTTGCCACCAAGCCATAACCTTCCTCAGCCCAGCCACGATGACGTCTCCGGGCGGCGAACCCAAACCCAACAATCTAGGAGCCCCCTGCACGTGGTATATTACCCCAAAAGCCTGGCAACAGCCACCGCAACCACCAGAGGGGAGAGGAGTCGCATGTCATGAACAGGGGAAGCCAATGGTTGGCAGTGAGCCTAGTGGTCATTGTTTCTGCGCTGGCGTTACCGGCGGTGGTGGTGGCGCAGGGCGTGGGTTTGGAACAAATCCAGGTACAGACCAAAAAGCGACTGGCGGTTTTGGATTTTGAGTTTGGCAGCACCGGGTTAACAGGTTTGGGACTGACCGGCACAGTAGGGCCGGCCAAGGGGGTCAGCGACCTTTTAACCAATCGGTTGGTGCAAAACGGCACCTTTATCATGGTGGAGCGCAGCCGGATCGACCAAATTTTGGCCGAGCAGAACCTGGGTGCTAGCGGGCGGATTGAACCGGCCACGGCAGCCCAAATTGGGCGTTTGTTGGGGGCCGATGCGGTGATTATTGGCACGATTACCCAATTCAACGTGGAGGAATCCCACTCCGGGGTCAACATTGGTTTTTTTGGCATTTCCACCAGCAGCCAAAGACAAAAAGCCGAGGTCAAACTGACAGCGCGGATTGTCAACACCAGCACCGGGGAAATTTTGGCCGTAGCGGAAGGAGCAGGCACGGCGGACAAAGAGACGGGCGGGGCGACGGTGTATGGCATCGGCGGCGGGAGTATGACCGATGCGCGGGACCGAATTTTGAGCGCTGCCACGGAGCAGGCGGTGGACCAACTGGTCAATGGCCTGGTGCAACAGGCTGCCGTCATTGCCGCCTTACCGCCTTTGCTCCCGGATGTGGTGGCGATTGTGGCGGATGTATCGGCAGGGCGTGTGGTTTTGAACAAAGGGGCGAAAGATGGCCTCAAACCGGGGATGGTGCTGTCGGTCGAGCGGGTCGTGCGGGAAATCAAGGACCCCCAAACCGGTAAGGTGTTGCGTAAAGAGACCCAGCCGGTGGGACGGGTGCAGTTGACGGAAGTGGATGCGGTATCGGCGGTGGGGCGGATTCTCAGCGGTCAAGGCCTGAAGGTGGGGGATGCGGCCAAACCCGTGGAGTAGGCAGACGACGGGGCGCTGTCCTTGGCCTGCAGCCACACGGTTTCAACGGAGTTTGGTGCGGGACAATTGGGCAAAACAACTGAACTCCCACTCCCTTTCTTTTCTGTCTTGGTTTATCGAGGCAAAAAGGTCTTTTATCTCCCCCAATTTACAGTAGGCTGCTGCATTGAGCACCCTCTTTTTTCCAGGGAATTTACTTTTTAGGCACTTCATAAACCCGATAGTACGCGCGCTATTTGCCCCTGTTTGACAGTGCAAAGTACCAAAATTGGTTATTTCTTGGGTGAGATGGGAGGTGCTATCCTGGCTACCCTTAATCCATCCCCAACCAAGCAGCCATGCGGTCAACCGCTTCTTGCAAACGTGCCGGGGGATGCACCAACGCAAAGCGCACATAGCCTTCTCCCCCGGCACCAAAACCAACACCGGGACAGGCCGCCACGCCCGTTTTCTGCACCAAATGCTGACAAAATTCCAGGGAATTGCCCGCCCAGGCCGCAGGGAGCGGTGCCCACACATACATCGTCGCCGGGGGCAACGGCACGGACCAGCCAATCCGGTGTAGGGCGGCCACAAACGCATCCCGCCGCGCCCGGAACGTGGCGACCATTTCCCGCACCCCGGTTTGATCCCCCAACAACGCCTGAACACCCGCCCGCAAAATCCCACTGTACTGGTTAAAATCCACTGCCGCTTTCACCCGCCGTAACGCCAAAATCAACTCCCGGTTGCCGATGGCATACCCTAGGCGAAAGCCCCCCATATTGTACGACTTGGACATACTGAAAAATTCCACACTGCGCTGCTTGTCCCGGTCGGCTTGCAACACCGAAGGCGGCAACGTTTCCCCAAACACCAAATCGGCATAGGGAAAATCATGACACAAGACCAAATCATACCGGCGACAAAACGCCACCGCCGCCTCCATCACCGCCATATCCGCAACCGCCGCCGTCGGGTTGTGGGGATAGGACAACACCAACAAGCGGGCGCGCGCCAACACCTGGTCGGGAATCGCCCCAAAATCCGGCAAAAACCCCTGTTCCGCCCGCAGACGCAAATAGTAGGGCTGACCCCCCGCCAGCACAATGCCCCCCGCATGGGAGGGATACCCTGGGTCGAGCACAATCCCGTAATCCCCCGGATTCAGCACCGCCAGGGGCAAATGTGCCGTCCCCTCCTGGGAACCAATTAGCGGCAACACCTCCGTTTCCGGGTCTACCGCCACCCCATACCGCCGTTCGTACCACAGCGCCGCTGCCCGCCGAAATTCCTGCGTGCCGTGAAACAACAAATACCCATGCGTCCGCCGGTCCTGCAACGCTTCGCCAATCACCGCCAAAATCTCCGGCCTGGTGGGCAAATCCGACGACCCCAAAGACAGGTCAATCACATCCATCCCTTGGGCTGCCGCCTGAGCCTTGGCCTGGTCCATATCGGCAAAGACATTCTGCGCCAGCGGAGCCAACCGGGTTGCCAACCGCACCATACGCCCTACCCCGCCAAATGCGCCTCTAACGCCTGCTGCAACTTCGCCTGGTTGAGGACCCCCTCATGGCGCCACAGCAGGGTTCCCCCCCGGAACAACAACAGGGTGGGAATGCCTTCAATCTTGTACTGCTTGACCGTTAGGGGATTTTCATCGGCGTGCATTTTCACCATCTTCAGCCGTCCTGCCCACTGGGGCGCCATCTGGGTCAAAATCTGGGTCATCAAGCGGCAAGGGCCACACCACTCAGCCCACACATACACCAGCACCGGTTCCGATGCCTGCATGACCTCTGCGGAAAACGCTTCATCCCGAATGGGCAGGGGCGCCACCGTCATAACCACCCGTCCAGCCAACCTCGTTACTGTTCATTGTCCCGGATTTGGTTCCCCCAGTGCAAATCCTAGCGCTTGAGCCAGCGCCAACAAAAATGTCGCAGCCGTTCCCGCCAAGTCGGCGGCGGCCAAGGGGTCGTCTGCCACTCCGCCAACAACTGCCGCCCCAGCGGAGTCAAGCGAAACCGATCCGTCAAGCCCTGCCCGTCCACCTCCCGGCGCAACACCCCCAAGGCCAACAACCAGGCCGTCTCCCGTTCCGCCTGCGCCAAGGACAACACCCGGCGCGTATAACCCTTAGCCACCGCCTGGGGGCCCACCAACTCCCCCACCGCCACACTCCGTGCCAACATCACCGCCAAAAACCCTTGGGTAAAGGGCGAACACCGCAACGCCAGCCGCCCCCGCCGATAGGCCAAGGATGTCGGTGCCGTCGCTAGGTCCCCCACGGCAAATGCTGGCGCAGCACATCCCAGCGCGAGCAATCCCAATAGTCAATTTGCTGTTTGATCTGCCCTTGGTCATTCAACGTCAACTCACTGCGCCCTGTGACCACCACCCGCGGTCGCCAGGGCAACGGCGCCGTCCAACTCATGGTCCAACGGGTATGAATCACCCGGCCCCGCTGCACCATCTCATGCAATTCCAAACGGATATTCTCAAACCAAGTCGCCAAAAAATGAATCATATCCCGGTATTTTTGACGTCCCCGCACCCGCATCATCGGGTCAGCAAAAACGATATCTTCCGCGTAAATTTCGTAGGTTTGGTTTTCGGGAAACCGGGCGTAGTCGGCCCGCAAGGTCGCCAAAATATCCATTTCTCTCTTCCCTCCCCCCCACCCCAGGACAAACGGGTGCAGTAACTGCTTCCATTTTACCCCTCAGACCGAGGAAGCACACGCTGGCAATCCTCTGTCCCCTTACCTGTTGAGAGCGTTGGGAACAGGGCGGTCTATGTCAAATTAAAAAAAATATCAACACTCGCCAAACAACCAGCCTATGCCCCTTTATTACTACTGGGGGGAAGACGATTACCAAATCAAGCGCGCCGCCCAAGCGCTAGTCCAACAGGTCGTTGCCCCCGACTGGATGAGCTTTAATTACCAAAAAGTGGCCGGGGACTCCCTGGAAGCGCTGCAAAATGCCTTAGCCGCAGCGCAAATGCTCCCTTTTGGCACAGGTGGACGGTTGACCTGGATTACCGATGCGCCCTTGGCAGGCAAATGCCCGGAAGCCCTGGTGCAGACCCTCAGCGCGGTGGTGCCCCAGCTCCCGGCTACTTCCCATCTGTTGTTTACCGGCACCGGCAAATTGGCCGCCAAGTCCCCGCTGGCGCAACTTTTTGCCCAGTACGGCACCGTGCAGGAATTCAACCCGATTCCCCCCTGGCAAACGGCGGCTTTGGCGGCAATGGTGCAGGCGGAGGCGCAAACGTTGGGGGTGGCCCTGGCTGCCGATGCGGTGGACTACCTGGTGGAAGCGGTGGGCAATGACCGCTGCCGCCTGATCCAGGAATTGCACAAGCTCGCCCTGTGGCGCCCCGGTGACCCCCGCCCCTTGACCGCCCAAGAGATTCAACCTTTGGTGCCCGCTACCACCCAAACCAGCTTGGCCTTGGCGCAGGCCATTCGGCAGGGACAGACGGAGCGGGCGTTACGGTTGCTCAACGACCTCCTGCAGATGGCAGAACCCCCCTTGCGGATTACGGCGACCCTGGTGAGCCAATTTCGTCTGTGGTTGTGGGTGAAATTGCTGCAGGTAGAACCGGGGGTGGAGGCGCAGCAGGTGCAGGCGATGACCCACCTGGGCAACCCGAAACGCATCTATTTTTTGGCCAAAGAAGTGCGGGCTGTCCCCTTGGCTGCTTTGACCGAAACCCTAGCGCTTTTGTTGGCGATGGAGGTGGGGATCAAACAGGGGGCACCGGCAGCGCTCACCTTGACCCGCCAGGTGATTGTTCTGTGTGGGCTGTACAGGTGAGCCGTTTTCTGAGCAGAATAGAAATAACCCCCAGGAGCGGGGGAACGCTGTAAAATTGATGAGCCAAAAATTCTTTTTCACCCCTCAAAGGAGGTTCATGCTATGGCAGGTAGTACCGGGGAGCGCCCCTTTGCAGACATCCTCACCAGCGTCCGCTATTGGGTGATCCACAGCATTACCATTCCGGCGCTGTTTATCGCCGGTTGGTTGTTTGTGAGTACCGGTTTGGCCTACGATGTGTTCGGCACGCCGCGCCCGGATACCTACTTTGGCCCGGCGCAGGAAAAGCCGCCGGTGGTGTCGGATCGGTACCAAGCCCGGCAACAGATTGATGCGTTTGAACAAAGTTTAGGAGTTACGCCATGACCACAAATCGCTCGAACGAACCGGTATCCTACCCCATTTTCACGGTGCGCTGGCTGGCGGTCCACACCCTGGCCATCCCCACGGTTTTCTTTTTGGGGGCGATTGCGGCCATGCAGTTTATCCGTCGTTAGGGAGGTCGGAAGCGTTATGCCGGAGAAAAACCCCAATACCCAGCCGGTTGAATTAAATCGCACATCCCTGTTTCTGGGACTGTTGTTGATTTTTGTGCTGGCAATTTTATTTTCCAGCTACTTTTTTAACTAAATTGCCCTTCGCCCAAGGACAGTCAGCAGGAGGTAACGAGCGTGATGTCGGGTCGGATTCCCCTCTGGTTGGTAGGTACGGTAGTCGGTATGGCGGTAGTGGCGCTGGTCGGCTTATTTTTCTGGGGTTCCTACGTGGGGGTCGGTTCCTCCCTCTAGGCTGCGCAGGGCCGCGACCAACTGGGTTATTTCCGCTGCGGTGGTGAGGTAGTGGATGGAAGCGCGGGTGCAATTGCCGGCAGCAATCGCCCGCACGAGAATCCCCTGCTGTTCAAGCTTTTGGGCGGTCTCCGGGGGCGATAGATGCCTGAGCCGAAAGCTGACCAAACCGCAGGCAGGTGGGTATGGGAGGAGGCGGGTCAGGTGGGGGATGGTGCCCAACTGGTGCCACAACTCCCTGGCGAGGTGGGTTAAGCGGGTGTAACGTTCCTGATCTGTTCCCCAGCTCTGATGGAGGGCAATACTGGCGCGCAGCCCAGCCCCTAATTCCCAGGCGGTGGTGGCGAGTTCGTGCCGTTGGCCGTCCGGTGTCCACTGGGGGATTTGTCCTTGAAACCCCTGGAGTCCCCGCCAGCCGCAGTGCGTCGGTTGCACCTGTTCTCGGTACTGCGGATGAATGTACAACACGCCCAAGCCCGCTGGGCCGCACAGCCATTTGTGACCCGTGGCCGCATAAAAATCTACCCCGGTGAGGTCGAGGGGCAGTACCCCCAAGGATTGGGCGCCATCGACCAGCAGGCGAATCTGCCGTTCTGCGCAAAACGCCCCAATGGCCGCCAAGGGGAACACTTGCCCCGTGTGCCAGAGGATGTGGCTAAGGACCAGCATTCGGGTGCGGGGTTGGCAGGCCCGCTCGATAATGCCCAAGATGGTATCGACATCGTCGGCGCAAAAACTCAAGGGGCAGGTGCTCCAGGTCAGGCCAAAGCGGCGTGCCAATTGGGCAACGGTGGCCACGACGCCTGGGTGTTCTCCATCGCTTAAAAGCAGATGGTCGCCAGCCTGCCAGGGCCAGCCCCACAGGACAATGGCGCAGCCTTGGGTGGTGGACTGGGTGAGGGTCAGGTCCTGGGCGGACACCCGGAGCATTTGTGCCAGGGCGGTGCGGGTCAAATCCTCTTCGGCCATGACCCAATCGAGCGCCCGACGGCTAAACGGCCCCCAGCTTTGGCTCTGTTCGTAGGCCTGGCAAATGGCAGTCAGCGCAGGAGTAGGCAGCGGTCCCTGGCCGCCGAAATTCAGATAAATTTTGTTGGCCAAAGCGGGGAAATGACGACGCTGGGCGGCAATGTCCATAGGGGGCTCGATGGATGCAGGGCATTACTGCCATCCTACTTACTGCGGAAGGTTTGCGGGTGGACAGAGAATTTAGAAGAGACAAAAATCTCGCCGTCAAGCCGGTGGGGTAGTTCATTGATTCTGGGCGGGCTAGGATGGACTAACGGCATGGAGGGATGGCAATGTTGCCCTGTTTGCGACCGGATTTGGCGACGTTGACGGTCTATCACCCCCAGGTGCGGGAACCGGGGACGGATTGGCTCGATGGCAATGAATTTCCCCTGGATTGGCCTGCGTCGCTGAAGGAAAAATTGGTCTGGCTGTATCGCCAGGATATTGCCAACAACCGCTACCCCGATGGGAGTCACGGGGATTTGAAGCAGGAATTATGTCATTACATCCAAGAGGGGTTAGGCCCAGTGCCGTCACCGCTAACGCCGGAATGGATAACGGTGGGCAACGGTTCCGATGAGTTGATTCGCTCGTTGTTGATTGCCACCTGTTTGGGGCAAAATGCGGGGATTTTGATTGCCGAACCCACCTTTTCCATGTACCAAATTCTGGCCCGTACCCTGGGCATTCCCGTGTGGACGGCGGCGCGGGACGAACAGTTTGCCGTTGACCTTGCCCAGGCAACGGCATTGCTCCACCGGGAACCGATCCGGGTGGTATTTGTGGTGCATCCCAATTCCCCCACCGGCAACGGTTTAACGCTTTCGGAACGGGCGTGGTTGCGTCAACTGCCCCCCCATATTCTGGTGGTCATTGACGAAGCCTATTTTGAATTCAGCCAGGACACGCTTTTGCCCGATTTGTTAACGCATCCCAATTGGGTCATCCTACGCACCTTTTCCAAGGGATTTCGCCTGGCCAATTTGCGGATTGGCTATGCCATTGCCCACCCGGAGGTGATTGCTGCCCTGGAAGCGGTACGTTTGCCCTACAATCTCACGGGATTTTCCCTGCTGGCGGCGCAAGTGGCCCTCACCCAGAGGCGGCACCTGCTCAGCGCCATCCCAGAAATTCTCACCGAGCGCGAGCGGTTGCGCCTGGAATTGCAGAAAATCCCCGGCATCCGGGTGTGGCCGAGTCAAGCCAATTTTTTGTACTGCCGCCCGACCACCTGCACCCCCGCATGGCTCCAGCAACGGTTGCAGGAACTCGGCAGTCTGGTGCGGCACACGGGCGGGGGACTGCGCCTAACCGTCGGCACACCCGCCGAAAACACCCGTTTATTACAACGTCTGCGGCAGACCTGCGGGAGTTAGACCCGCCGCCAAGCCCTGGCTGTAGGCCCGAAACCGCTGCAAATCCGCCAGCAACGTCCGTTCCACCTGGGGGCCGACCAACCCATCCACCCACTGGCTCACCCAAGCAGGCAGACTGTAGGCCACCGTCAGCTTGACCACACAGTGCGCCCCCCGGTCATAAAACCGCACCGCCCCCCGATTCGGCAAGCCCGTCACCGATTCCCACTGCATGATTTGGTAGGGAATTTGCTTGACAATGCGCGATTGCCAACTGAAATCCAAGCCCCGCGTCGCCAGATGCCAACGGGATAATTCCGGTTGATCCGGCACAATTTCCACCGAACGAATCCACTGCATCCAATGGGGAATGCGCTCTAGGTCCGACCACAATTCCCACGCCCGCCGCACGGGAATTTCCACGTCCACCTGCACCGTATGCTCTAGCCACTCTGCCATCTGCCTACCTCAAAAATGCCAACACCGCTTGCGCCGCCTGTTGCCCGGAAATCACCGCTCCTTCCATGCTGTCAATGTAGTCCTGTCGCGTGTAACTTCCCGCCAAGAAAAAGTTGGGAATGGGGGTCTTTTGCGGCGGACGAAATGGCTCCATCCCCGGCTTTTCTCGGTACAAAGATTGCGCCAATTTTACCACACTAAACCAAGTCATGTTCAGGGAGCGAGAAGAAGGAAATAACTCCTGAATTTGCGCCAGGACATGACGGGCAATCTCCTCATTACTCATAGGAATAAACGCATCCCCAGGCGTCAGCACCACCTGCATCAAAGACCCTTCCCCCTGCCGATAATAATCCGCCGGACTGGTCAATGCCAAATCTGCAAAACAGGAAAAATCCGCATCCGCACTGTAGAGCAAATTATCCAAACCCGCCGCTTTGGTTAAACATTTTTGCGCCTGGGGGTTTTGCAATTCCGTCACCCAACCATCAAACCGCAACTGTACCGTCACCACCGGCACTGTTTCCAACTTATAAATTCGGTCAAATTCCGGCCACTTGCGCCATTCCTGGGGCAGTAACCGCTGAATTCCCGGCACATCACAGGCCGCAATATAGGCATCCGCCGTCACCAATTCCGTAGTTTCCCCCTGCGCCACCACTAACCCCGTTACTTCAGTTCCCCTAGCGGTTTCTGTAAAAGCAATGTGCCGCACCCGCCGGGATGTAAAAATTTCTCCCCCCCTTGCCCGGATGTAGTTCACAATGGGCTGATGCAAATAGCGGTCTGGCGAACCCTTGAGCATATGCAAACGGGACGCTTCCGTGCGGGCAGCAAACATCATAAAAATCGTCAACATGCAGCGGGCAGAAATCTGTTCGGCATCAATAAATCCCAACGCCAAAGCAATCGGATTCCACAACCGTTCTAAACTGCGCTGCGACCCGCCGTGACTGCGAAACCAATCCGCAAAACTCAACCGGTCTAAATCCCGAATTCGCTGCATCGCCCACTCATAGTTCAGCAGCCCTGGCACCAGCGGACTTGTCCCCAACGCCAAAGCATTGCCTAACTTATCCCACCAGGTCAATTGTTCTGTGGTGAAAAATGCTTTTAGCCCATGAAACGGCGCCCCCAAAAAAAAGCGAAAATCCAAATGCCCCAACTGCCCCCCTCGATTCACAAACGTATGCACATGCTCCTTGGGCAATAAATGCGTAAATGCCCCCACTTTTCTCAGTAAAGCAAACAAATTGTAATAGTTATTAAAAAATACATGCAGCCCCATCTCAATATGATTGCCCTGCTCATCCTGCCAACTGCCCGCCTTGCCCCCGACAAACCGGCGTCCCTCGTACAGCGTCACCTGATGCCCTGCATCCACCAGGGCCACCGCCGCCGCCAAACCCGCCAAACCCGCCCCCACAATCGCTACCCGCATAGGCCAAAAACCTGGCTGAACATTTAACGTTGCTTAACATTTTATCTCAGCTTGGCCGAACGTCCAGTCTCTAGGAACGCCGCTTGGTAGTATGGAGAAACGCCCCTCCCTGCCGCCCTAACTGTATTCCCATTGGTGCGATGATGCGTCCCATGTCCATTACCGTATCCTTACCCGAGCGCAGTTATCCCATTTGGATCATCCGTGATGGTCTGAAACGGGCGGGGGAATTGCTCACCGAAATTGGCCTTACAGGAAAGGTGTTAATTGTCTCCAACCCGGTGATTTTTCGACACTATGGGGAGGCGTTATCCACTGCGTTAAACACCGCCGGTTTTACGGTGGCATCCTGTCTGTTACCCGCGGGCGAACGGTACAAAACGCTCAAAACCGTAGCGCGAATTTATGACCATTGTGCCCAGCATCGTTTAGAACGTCGTTCCACCCTCATTGCCCTAGGTGGTGGGGTCATTGGTGATATGGTCGGCTTTGCCGCCGCTACCTGGTTACGGGGGATTCATTTTGTGCAAATTCCCACCAGTTTGTTGGCGATGGTGGATGCAGCCATTGGTGGGAAAACAGGGGTGAATCACCCTCAAGGCAAAAATTTAATCGGGGCATTTTATCAACCCCAAGCGGTACTCATTGACCCCAACGTATTGCAAACGCTACCGGTGCGGGAATACCGTTCGGGCATGGCAGAAGTGATTAAGTATGGCGTGATTTGGGAACCAGAATTATTTACCTTATTAGAAGCCCAACCCCGGCTGTCTGAGTACCGCTTTTTATCCCCGGAAATTCTGACCAAAATTCTCTATTTTTCCTGCCAAACCAAAGCGACGATTGTCAGCCAAGACGAACGGGAAGCGGGCCTACGTTCCTTGCTCAATTACGGCCATACGATTGGGCATGGGATTGAAACCGTAACTGGCTATCGTCAGTACACCCACGGGGAAGCTGTTGCTTTGGGTATGCTTGCCGCCGGGGATATAGCCGTGCAGATGGGCTGGTGGTCAGACAGCGAACAACAACGGCAAAAGCAACTCATTTGCAAGGTCAAATTACCCACGCAACTCAGACCCGATATTGACCTCGCAGCGATTAAAAATGCTTTGCATTGGGATAAAAAAGTTGAGAAGGGAACCATACGCTTTATTTTGCCCCAAAAAATTGGTCAAGCAGCAATGACCAACCAAGTGCCCCCGGAAGTCGTTCACTACGCCCTCACCCGCTTGGTTGCGCCATAGTTACGTCCCCGCCAAGTTTTGGGACGGGTTACAGAGGATAAAATAATACGCATTACTGCCAAACTATCGGCCAAAGGGGACAACCAAAACAGCCAACTGTGGCGGTTCCAACCCGCATACACTGGACGAATGGCAAACAACATTCCCCAGCGGACGAGAACCAAAAATAAATTCACCCCAAAGAGGGTTTGATTGACCGGATTGGTAGGTAGAAATAAGCTGGTGATACACAACCAAATCGGTAACCCCTGCACACTCAATAAAAACCAATGGTCTCCCCACAATTGAGCGGTAGAAGTTGCATCTTTCAAATCGAGAGAGCGTCCCCATTCCCGCCACGTTTCTCCAAACCCCTCATACATCCGCACCTGCAACACCCGTGACCCATCCAAAAAGCCGACTTTATAGCCCTGTTGTGCCACATGGCGCACCCACGTCACATCATCACAAAACGAAGATTTGGCCGTGGCATAACCCTGCATTTGTTCCAAAACCGCCCGGCGCACCAAACAACATTGCCCATTGGCCATTAGCCGTTCTGCAGCCGATGGATTTACCCCCGTTGCCCCGAATCGGTAAATCAAGGTCATGAGCAAAGCCGGTTGCAGCCACCATTCCCCCGGATATTTGAGAATGAATTGGGGAGAAAGTGTGATTACATCATAGTTTTCTTGTATGGCCAATTGCAGTAAAGCAGGCACCAGGCCAATTTGGGGACGAGTATCCGCATCCAGATTCAAAATCCAGGGACTCGCAGGGGAACTTTGCCGCCAGCCCCAGTCCAAGGCCCAAGGCCGTCCCACCCAATCTGCGGGCAAGGGGGGGTCAGACAGCAGGCGAATGCGCGGGTCGTGGGTTTGCTGAGCCGCCACCAATTCCCGCGTGCCATCCTGGGACTGGCTATCCACCACCAAAATTTCCCGGACGCTGTAGCCCTGGCGTTGCACCCCCGTCAAACAGGGCCCCAAACGCCGTACTTCGTTCAACGTGGGAATCACCACACTCACCTGCCCCAAATAAGCGGGAATTTCCGCAGCAGGTAAAAGGGGACTTGGGCGTTTAATGCCCGGTAATAGCCGTGCCAAAAGCAACGCCACCGCAGGTAATTGCAATAGCAAAAGCATCAAACCCATGGGCTGGTTTGCCTCATTTTTCAGTCCCGTAAACCGGGATTAATTGGTTGCAACACGAAAATTGTATCTTAGCCATAATCGTTTCAGTCCCGTAAACCGGGATTAATTGATTGCAACCCCCTACCCCTTGAAACTCCCACACTGCGGGAGGCCTGCAACCATTTTTGGCAAACCCCCAGCATCAACCCCATTTTGTTAGTACAATAAATGTACACTATCGGGATTGCAGAAGACAAAAGCCTTGATTTTTCCAGGTTCTGGCGGTTTTGGCAAACCCCCAGCGCTTTTTAACCCCGCTTCGGTTTGCCAAGTTCCTGTTTTTACGTTAGTACAAAAATATCTCAAAATAAATGCCTGTGACCATCCCCCCACCCTGAACCGCAGCGCCTGAAAATTTGCTAAAGTTTGATCGTTGTTTCGCGTTTTTGGCTAATTTTCTAGCTTGGCTGTCCCTAACCTGGTTGCGGATCAGGTGGGCAAAATGGACATGTTTGGAGGTTGGGGCCATGTCTGGGGGGAGTCTATCATTTTGGATGACCTGGGTGTTGGGGCCGGGGATTGCTTTTATGATCGTGGCGTTTGTGGTGCGGATTGTGTTGACCTGGTATCCCCAAATTCCCCTGCAACGCTGGCCGCAGGCACTGATCTATTGGCCGACAGAACCGTTTTTGGCGCCGACCCGCCGTTTGGTGCCGCCTTTGGGGGGAGTGGACATGACGCCGGTGATTTGGGTGGCAATTTTCAGTTTGGTGCGGGAACTTTTGCTCGGTCAGCAGGGAATTCTCACGCTGCTTGTGCAGGCGCCACCAGGGCCAAGTTGACCCCGAATTTGGGTGCATCAGGAACGAGAGTTCGCGTTTCCACCCATCGCTTTTTGAAAGGCTGAACGTTCTTGGCAGCGTTGGACATAGGCGTTGAGGGCAGGATAGGGCTGCAAATTGATGCCAAACATTTGTACTGCAAATCCCAAAATGGAGGCGAACGCCACATCCGCAACCGTGAACGTGGCGCCGGTGATGTAGGCCTGATCCTGCAAGATTTGCTCTAGGGGGGGAAGCAATTTGCCCAATTCCTGCTCGCGCTTGTCTGGCTGGGCCAGGGCTTGGACCAAGGTGGAATTACTGAATAAAATCCACTGGTACACCAGCGCCCGCTGCCCCACTGCCGTCGGCAATTGCCCGTATTTATCCGCCAAATACAGCAAAATGGCGCCGGATTCCCACACCACCGTCTCCCCGTCCACCAAGGCGGGCACTTTGCCCATCGGGTTGATCGCCAAGTATTCGGGTTGGCGATGCGCTCCGGCTGCCATGTCCAGCCGTACAAATTCGTAGGGAACCGCCAGCTCCTCCAAATACCAAGCGACAATCGCCGCCCGTGAGCGGGTTCCCCCGTACAGCTTCAGCATCCCGGCCAACTACTTGTACAACGCCAAACCCAGCCGCACGGCCATCGCCAGGGGCAACAACGCCACCACCAGCGCCACAAATACTTGGGTATCCGACAGTCCCATATGCACCGCCTCCGCAACAACAACTCCTCTCCTACCCTACTTTGCCGGAAAAGCGCACCGCTGACACCAATCTGTTACATTATGAAATACTGCGCCAAAGGAATCCATGCTTGACCAGCTCATCGAACTGCCTCAACAATTTGGGTTACAGACCCTCGTGGTCATTGGCATTTTAGTGTTACTCGAAGCAATCCTTTCGGCGGATAATGCCATTGCTTTGGCAGCAATTGTCCAGGGCTTACATGACCCGAAACTGGAACAAAAAGCACTGAATTGGGGCCTGGCTTTGGCGTTTTTGTTACGCATTCTGCTGATTTTGACGGCAACCTGGGTCTTGAGATTTCCTCTGGTTTCGGTGGCCGGGGGATTGTATTTGCTCTGGTTGGCGGTCAACTATGTCCGCACGCGGGGACAAGCGACAAATGATAGGGAATTGCCTCACCTGCCCCCGGCGCAGTCGATTTGGCAGGTGGTGCCGACCTTGGCCTTTACCGATTTGGCCTTCTCTTTAGATAGCATTACGACGGCAATTGCGGTGGCGGAAGAAACCTGGCTGGTGTTGCTCGGTGGGGTGATCGGGATTATGGCGCTGCGATTTTTGGCCGGTTTGTTTATCCGCTGGTTGGAAATTTATACCCATCTCCAGGATGCGGGTTATGCAACGGTGGTTTTGGTGGGGTTGCGGTTATTGCTCAAAGCCGTCCACCCGGAATGGATTCCCCCCGAATGGGTGACTACCAGTGTTATTGTGTTGTTGTTTGTGTGGGGATTTTCTAAGAGGAATCCCGAAGTGCCCCTGTCTTCTTGAGCCTGTTTCCGCCTGCGATGGCTGTGGATGGGCCAGTGCCCCGTTATTTGGCGAAATTAGCGGCACATCTCTGGCCGGATGACCCCCAGGCGCAAGGGGCCTTTACCGGGGCTTTGCAGACACCGCCTGCGCCGACGCCGGCCATTCTCTGGTGCCGGGAGCGCCCGGAACCGCCGCCTTTTCCGGTTTTGCCGCCCTATTCTTGGCAACCTGTTTGGGTGGACCGGCTGCCTCCCCAGGTGCAACCCGGTCGTCATCCCTACCATGCCCAGGGGTACTACTACTGTCTGGATATGTCCTCGGTGTTTGCCGGGGCGGTGTTGGGGGCCATTCCCATTCCTGCGCCGGTGGTGGTGGATGTGTGTGCCGCGCCGGGGGGCAAGGCGTTGCTGGCCTGGCGGTATTTGCAACCGCGGCTGCTGCTGGTCAATGAACCGATTGGCAAACGGCTGGGGATGTTGATTAGCAATCTGCACCGCTGTCGGGTGGCGGGGCTGGTGTTGTGTCAAGACAGTCAGCAACTGGCCCACCATTTGGCCCATACCGCCGATGTGGTGGTGGTGGATGCCCCCTGCTCCGGCCAATCCCTGCTGGCCAAGGGGGAAAAAAATCCCGGCTGTTTCCATCCCCTGACCATTCGCAAAAATGCCAACCGGCAACGGCGGATTTTGGCCAATGCCCTGCGTCTGGTCAAACCGGGGGGGTATTTGGCCTATATGACCTGCACCTATAGCCCGGAAGAGAACGAGGAGAATTGCCGTTGGCTTATGGCACACCATCCCCATGTACAACCGGTGGCCGTGCCGCCGTTGCAATCTGCCCAGTCCCATCTGGCCGACTTTCCCTGCTATCGGTGCTGGCCGCACACCGGGGTGGGGGCAGGGGCGTTTACCTGTTTGTGGCAGGTTCAGCACGAAGGGGCCGCGGCGGAACTCCCCTGGGCGTGGTTGGCGCAGGTGACGGTTGCACGTCCGGCCTCGGCAAACCATAAATAATTGCATCAAATTGCATCAATAATTGCATCCAAGGGTGCGAATGTTCTCGGCGTGTGGTAGGGTTCAAAATGATTCCCTCGATGGCTAGGTTGATGAGCGCAGTCCCCAGCATTTCTCCCCGGCAGATGAATCTCCTGCGGGTGGTGGCCGCTCTGGCTTGGAGCGATGGCGAACTTTCCCCGGAAGAAAACGCCCTGATGCTTGAGCGTTTCGCCCAGTTGTTTGCCCAGAATGAAACCCAACAGGCCCAACTGCGCCAGGAATTGCAGGAGTACGTCACCCAAAATATTCCCCTGGAAGAACTGGTGCCCAAATTGCAAACCGAAACGGAAAAGTTTCTGGTGTTGCAACTGGGTTATGCGGTGATCCAAGCCAGTCGGCGCGCCCCTGATGAACCGCTCGTCAATGCGGAGGAAAAGGCCGCCTATGCCAAGTTAATCTCCCTGTTGCAGATTCCTGCTGAACAGGTGGCTGCCCTGGAGGCGGAAATGGCTGCCCAACTGCACAACCGGACGGTGGTGGAGGCGGTGGCGGACAAGCTACAGCACCACTTCCAAAGTCATCCCTAATCGGGGCGCCGGGTTGTCGGTTACAATAGGGGCAAATCAGGGCTTGGCTATGCTCTCCGATGCGCCCAACCGTCCGCGCAGTGCGGAGTTAGGTTTTTCGCCTCACCAATTGCCGCCCCAAAATGTCGCCGCGGAGGAGGCCATTTTAGGGGGCATTCTGCTGGACCCGGAGGCCATTGGCCGCATTACCCATCTGCTGAAGCCGGAATTTTTTTATATCCAATCCCACCAGGACATTTACCGCGCCGCCTTGAGTTTGCATATGCAGGGCAAACCCACGGATATGACGGCGGTGGCTGCCTGGTTGCAGGACCAGGGATTGCTAGAAAAGGTGGGGGGGCCGGCGAAACTGGTGCAGTTGGTCGAACAGGTGGTCAGCGCGGTCAACATAGACCAGTACGCGGCGCTGGTGGCGGATAAATACCTGCGGCGACAGCTTATCCAAGCGGGGCAGGATATTCTCCGGCTGGGGTACGAAACCACCTTGCCGATTGAGCAGGTGTTGGACCAGGCAGAACAGCATATTTTTGCCATCTGTCAAAGCCAGCCCCGCCAGGAACTGGTTTCGACTGCCGAAATGGTCAGCACCATCTGGCACGAAATCGAGCAGCGTTCCGAGGATATGTCACCGCCGGGGATTACCAGCGGGTTTTACGACCTGGATGCCCTCACGCAGGGGTTTCAACGCTCGGATTTGATCATCGTCGCCGGTCGTCCCTCGATGGGGAAAACCTCTTTTTGTCTGAATATCGCCCGCAACATCGCCGCCACCCACCGCTTGCCCGTGGCCCTCTTTAGTTTGGAGATGTCGAAAGAACAATTGGTGTACCGGCTGTTGGCCAGCGAAGCCCGCATCGAAAGCACCCGTTTGCGCAGCGGACGCATCGCCGAACAGGAATGGCCGCACCTGAACCAGGCCATCAGCAACCTGGCGCAACTCCCCATTTTCATTGACGACTCGGCCAGCGCCACCCTGATGGAAATCCGCTCCAAAAGCCGCCGCCTGCAGGCCGAACAGGGCAGTTTGGGGTTGGTTTTGATTGATTACCTGCAACTGATGGAAAGCGGCACCCCCAGCGACAACCGGGTGCTGGAACTATCCCGCATGACCCGCGGTCTCAAAGCCCTGGCGCGGGAACTCCATGTGCCGGTGATTGTCCTATCTCAGTTGAGCCGGGGCGTCGAACATCGCACCAACAAACGCCCTATGCTCTCCGATTTGCGCGAAAGTGGCAGTATTGAACAGGATGCGGACGTGGTGATTATGTTGTACCGCGATGAGTACTACCATCCCGACACGCCGGAGCGGGGCATTGCCGAGGTGATCATTGCCAAACACCGCAACGGCCCCACCGGGGTTGCCAAAATGCTTTTCGATGCCAATTTCACCCAATTTCGCAATTTGAAACACTAAGCCGGAGGGTTGAGATAGCGCTGCGCCGCTGCCATTGCGCCGAGAAGTCCGACCCGTGGATTGGTCACCAAAAAGACGGGAATATGGGCCAGCAACGGCCCCATACGTCCCTTATCCAAAAAAGCGCGCAGGAATCCTCCTTGTTGAAACCGTGTCACCAGTCGGGGGGCAATGCCACCGGCAAGATAAATGCCCCCACGCGCCAGGAGTTTTAGGGCCAGGTTGCCCGCTTCACTGCCGTAATTGGCAATGAACATATCCACGGCTTGGCTGCATAAAGGGTCATGCACATTCTGCGTAATTAAAGCGGGATTTTGCGCGGCCAGCAGCTCCGGTTTGGCCTGTTCGGGAAACACCTGCGCCAAATAGTTGTAAATGTTACATAGCCCTGGCCCGGAAACCACCCGCTCCACCGACACCCGCCCAAATTTGGCTTGTAAATACTTCCACAACCCCAATTCCCGGTCATTGCGGGGTGCAAAATCCGTATGCCCCCCCTCCGAAGGCCACACCCGGTATTTTTGCCCGTCCCAGGTGAGGAAACATTCGCCTAACCCGGTGCCTGCCGCCACCACCCCAATCGGCGCCTGGGGAACCACCCTGCCTGCCTGCAACACCACCCAATCCTCCGGCTGTAGGCACTGCAAGCCGTAGCCCACCGCCTCTAGGTCGTTGATGAAATGTACACAGGGCACGCCGAGCTGCGCCGCCAATTCCGCGCCGCTCACCTGCCAACCCCGGTTGGTCAAGTTCATACAATTGTCCATCACCGGCCCGGCCACGGCCAAACAGGCTAGGTCGGGGGAAGCAGAGGCTTGCTGCAAAAATTCCTGACCAATGGCGCCCAAATCCGGGTAGTCATCGTTGTGGTAGGTGCGCGCGTGCAGGACTTGGGGCGGGTCCGTTAGACGTAGCAATTCCAGACGGCTATGGGTGCCGCCAATATCCCCCACCAGGACAATCGGGCCGTCCATAGCGCTTGCCCCCTTGCCTCACGGTTGATTATGCCATTGATGCAACCCTGGCAACAGGCACAACCGCTACGCCTTTTTCCGCGATGATAGAGGAAACAACCTAGGCGGCAGCGGGTATGGCAATGCTTGCAGGGCAGACGGTATTGGTCACAGGCGCCAGTAGCGGCATCGGGTTGGCATGCGCCCGGGCGTTAGCTCCCTTGGGCGTGCGGCTGCTGCTGGTGGCACGGCGGTACGAGCGGTTGGCGGCTTTGGCGCAAGAATTACGGTCGCAGTACAAAACCCCCTGTTTCCCCCAAGCCCTGGATGTGCGGAACCGCCTGGAAGTGCAGACCTGGTTTGCGCAGTTACCCCCTGACTGGCAATGTATTGATGTTGTGATTAATAATGCGGGACTGAGCCGGGGGTTGGACAAACTCCAAGACGGCAATATTGATGACTGGGAAGAGATGATTGACACCAATCTCAAAGGCTTGCTCTACGTGACCCGGATGGTGCTACCGGGCATGATCCAACGGGGGCGGGGTCATGTGGTGAACATTGCTTCCATTGCCGGACTGGCCGCCTATCCGGGGGGCAATGTGTACTGTGCGACCAAGGCCGCCGTGCGCATTTTGGGAGATGCCCTGAAACAGGATTTGTTGGGGACACCGGTGCGGGTGACGACCATCAACCCCGGTCTGGTGAATACGGAATTTTCACCCGTGCGGTTTCGGGGGGACACCGAGCGCGCCAAGCAGGTTTATCGGGGGTTAACTCCCTTAACCGGACAGGACGTGGCGGAGACGGTGGTGTTTTGCCTGACCCGTCCCCCCCACGTCAACATCCAAGAACTCACCCTACTGCCCACCGACCAGGCCAACGCCCTCTTGGTGCATCGTCGAGAATAACACCGGCGGCGGGTTTATCGGTTGTGCCACCACCGGAGTTTGCCATTGGGCCGCCATCAGGGTTGTGGCGGGATTCGACCAATCGCTCAAGCTGCGGGGATAAATACCCACCCACAGCACCGGCACCAGCAAACTCAGGGCGATGAACAATTCGCGGGGGTTGGCATCCGTACCGGCCCAGACCGCCGTCCCCGGCAGCCCGTAAAACACCCGCCGCAGGGCATCCAGCAGATACATGGGCGTAAGAATCAGCCCCACCGCCCCCACACTGACCACCACCCCTTTGAACAGGGCATTGTAGGGAGCATCCACCAACCCCAAAAACACCGACAGTTCGCTGATAAAGCCACTCATCCCCGGCAGGGCCAAAGACGCAAAACTGGCCGCCGTAAACAGGGCAAAAATCCGGGGAGCCGTGCGCGCCAACCCCCCCAACTGCCCCATGTCCAGGGTATGCGTCCGTTCGTAGGCCACCCCTGCCAGGAAAAACAACACAGCGGCAATCAGCCCGTGGGACACCATTTGCAACATTGCCCCCTGCAACCCCCAGTTATGCAGGCTTCCCAACCCCACCAACACAAACCCCATGTGGGAAATCGAGGAATAGGCCAACCGTTTTTTCAGATGGGTTTGGCTATAGGCCGTCAACGCCCCATAAATAATGTTCACCACCCCCAGCACCACCAACACCGGCGCCAACACCTGATGGGCATGCGGCAACATCTGCCCATTCACCCGCAGCAACCCATAGCCCCCCAACTTCAACAGCACCCCCGCCAACACCATCGACACCGGCGCCGCAGCCTCACTGTGGGCAAAGGGCAGCCACGTATGCAGGGGAAATACGGGCAACTTCACCCCAAAAGCCACCAAAAACGCCAGATAAGCAAACATCTCCAGCCCTAGGGGCCAGGACCGTTCCTGCCAAACCGCCATATCCCAGGTAAACGGACGCTCGGCCAACGCCAAAGCCAACCCCCCCACCACAATCAACACCGAACCCAGCGCCGTGTACAGGATGAATTTGGTCGCCGCATACTGCCGCTGTGCCCCCCCCCAAATGGCAATCAACAGATACACCGGCACCAACTCCAACTCCCACATCAGGAAAAACAGCAGCACATCCTTGGCCGCAAACACCCCCAACTGCGCCCCATACAGCACCAACATCAGGGCATAGAACAAACGGGGACGGTGTTCCACCCGCCACGCCGCCGCCATTGCCAACGTCGTCACCAACGCCCCCAACACCAGCAACGGCAGAGACAACCCGTCCACCGCCACCGCCCAATGCCAACCCAACTGGGGCAACCACACCCATTGCTCCACCAACTGATACCCCGGGAGCGCCGGGTCATAGCCCTGCCACAACCCCGTCACCAACCAAGCAAAATCCCACAAGCCCACCCCCAGCGCATACCAACGCACCGTGCGCCCCGATTTGGCGGGCAAAAAAGGTATCGCCAGCGCCGCCCCCAGCGGAACCAGCACCGCCACCGTCAGCCAAGGAATCTGCATGTCCATTAGGAATAAATACCTAGAAGTGATTTGTTAAGCATTGTAACGGGTGGGAACCGCCACAACACAACTGCATCTATGGATAGAATTAATAAAAAATTGAGTAAACATAAGGAAAGTAAATAAAAGCGTTGTTTAGCCGGTGGGGGTACGGGGGTGGATAAGCCCCGCACGGTACCTGCAAGGTCAGTGTCGGGATACAGATACCCCCGTGTGGTAAAATCAGGCCGGTTATACAAAACGGCGTTGCCGGAATCTGGTATGGCTACGCGGAGGGGCATCCCGTGTCTGCGATACGCAGAGGGTTCTTGCGGAAGCTCCCCGGTCGCGTCAGCGGGACGGAGTCCTTTGAAGCGTATTGAAGCCCGCTCTCTGGCTGTAGGACGTTAGCAAAGCGTGGCGGAGCCATGAGACGGGAGTATGTCACCAACCCTTAGCCAACCAACTTTGGCAGCAGGATGGCTACTATTGATTACAGACCTCCCGGCTCTGGAACGTTCCCCGATAAAATGCTGCAGCACCGACTTGCTGTCTCATCAAAAGCTCAATTTCTTAGGCTGAAGGGTTCAAAGATGGGTAAAGGCACAAAAAGAGGGATCACAATATTCTAAACCTCTGTAAATCAAAATGCGAAATAACGATGGAATTAAATTCTTTTCCGGGGATTGTCAAAGTTTTATGCAAAGAGCTGCCAACAAAGTTCCGTCTGATTTACCGCCATTTTAGACAAGGGAATTAACAGTTTAAGAAACCTATTTTACCTAGTAATGTTGCATCTGAAACAAAAGTTCATAAATTTGGGTCAGGCAAAATGCTTAATAAAAAACTCTTCATCAAACTCTTCATCAAATGAGAATTCAGCTCCTCCATAAGGATGCTTTGTATCATGAAAAACCCGCAAAATCTGAAAATTCACCACTTCGGTTTACTCCCATCTTTTGCATCAATAGAGGTACCCCTAAGGCTACCAAGGCACAACCGAGGATGGGGTGGTTAATTATAAAGAATTTTATACGACGGTTTCATGATTTACCGGTAGGAGATATACAATCAATCACCGCAGCAGTTATTTTCCGCTCTCGCCAATGAGTTTGCTAGATGTTGCCACTGCACCCTAAAATAGCAGAAAAATTTTTCTCGTCTCCTTACGCAACGACTTCTGGGTTACTGCCATTTTACGCGACGATGGTACAGCACGAACTGCCAGAGCGGCGCTTCCAGCGGCAAATCTTTGCGATAAACTCAATGCAGGTTGGTTTGGCGCAATGTCTCCATGGATGATGGTCAGGGGAGGATGCGGGTGGCACGGTTGGCTTGGGTGGGTGGGTGGAAACACCGGTGATGCGTGAACCCCTCCCGGAAGAGCGCCCGCGGTTTGGGCGGGTCATTACGGCGATGGTCACCCCGTTTACCCCGGACGGGCAGGTGAATTACCCCCTGGCGGAACGGCTGGCGGATCACCTGGTGGCGCACGGGAGTGATGGACTGGTCGTGGCAGGTACGACGGGCGAGTCCCCGACGCTCACCTGGGAAGAGGAGTACGAGTTGTTCCGGGTGGTCAAGGCGGCGGTGGGCAACCGAGCGCAGGTATTGGCAGGCACAGGCGCCAACAGTACCCAGGAAGCAGTGGCAGCCACACGCAAAGCGGCGCAATTGGGCCTCGATGGGAGTTTGCAGGTGGTTCCCTACTACAACAAACCGCCCCAGGCAGGTTTGCTGGCCCACTTTCGGACCATTGCCCAGGCCGTGCCGGATTTGCCCCTGATGCTGTACAACATTCCCGGACGCACGGGGGTCAATCTCTTGCCGGAAACAGTGGCGGAGTTGGCGGCCAAACAAGCAAATATCGTGGCGATCAAAGAGGCCAGTGGCCATTTAGAACAGGTGGCCCAGTTACGGCAGTTGGCGCCGGGGGTGGCGATTTATTCGGGGGACGACAGCCTGACGTTGCCCTTGCTGGCGCTGGGGGCGGTGGGGGTCGTGAGTGTGGCCAGCCATCTGGTGGGGGTGGACATCCAAAACATGGTGCAGGCATTTTTCCAAGGACAACTGGAACGGGCGCAATCCCTGTACAATAGGATGTACCCCCTCTTCAAAGCCCTGTTTACGACCACCAACCCGATTCCCATCAAGCGGGCTTTGGAATTGGCTGGGTGGCCGGTGGGGACACCGCGGTTACCGCTGGTGGCTGCTTCCCCAGAAATCGATCAGGTTTTACGCCCGGTGATGCAGGATTTGCACCTGTTGGCTTAAAAGTTTCCCTCCGACCAGGGGTGAACCGTGCTCACATGTCCTGTTGTTTTATGTCAAGGAGCCTATGACGAAAACCCGTTCTCAGACCCATGCCGCCCTGAAGATCATTCCTTTGGGGGGTCTGCACGAAATCGGCAAAAATACCTGTGTGTTTGAAATGAATGACGAAATTCTCCTATTGGATGCCGGGCTGGCGTTTCCCACCGAGGGCATGCACGGGGTACAGGTGGTCTTGCCGGATTTGACCTACCTGCGGGAAAATCGCCACAAAATCAAGGGCATGGTCATTACCCACGGCCATGAGGATCACATTGGCGGGATTCCCTTCCATCTGCAACAGTTGGACATTCCCATCATGTATGGCCCCCGCTTGGCGATTGCCCTGTTGCAGGCCAAGTTGGAAGAAGCGGGGGTGGCCCATCGCACCAAACTCCACCCGGTCGGCCCCCGCGATTTTGTGCGGGTTGGCAACTCGTTTTTGGTGGAATTTATTCGCAATACCCACTCGATTGCCGATAGTTTTTCGGTGGCCCTGCATACGCCGGTGGGGGTGGTGATTCACACGGGGGATTTCAAGATTGACCATACGCCCATTGATGGGGAGCGGTTTGACCTGCAACGGCTGGCAGAGCATGGGGAAAAAGGGGTGCTCTGTCTGATGAGCGATTCTACCAATGCGGAGTTGCCTGGGTTTACCCCCTCGGAACGGGCGGTAATTCCGGCCTTGGACCGGGCGTTTGCGGAGGCCCCCGGTCGGTTGTTGATCACTACGTTTGCCTCTTCGGTGCACCGGCTGAATATCATTCTGCAGTTGGCGCAAAAACACAACCGCAAGGTGTCGGTGCTGGGGCGTTCGATGTTGAATGTGATTGCCCATGCCCGCACGTTGGGGTATATCCAATGTCCTGATGATTTACTGCAACCGATGCATGTAATCCGCCAGTTGCCTGATGAGCAGGTGGTGATTTTGACCACCGGGTCGCAGGGAGAGCCATTGTCGGCCCTGACCCGGATTGCCAATCGGGAGCACAAGGAGATTCAGATTCGCCCGACGGATACGGTGGTGTTTTCGGCTAACCCCATCCCCGGCAACACGCTGGCGGTGGTGAGCACGATTGACAAGCTGATGGCCCAGGGGGCGAAGGTCATCTACGGCAAGGACCGGGGGATTCACGTGTCCGGGCATGGGAGTCAAGAGGACCAGAAACTGATGTTGGCCCTGACGAAACCCAAGTTTTTTGTGCCGATCCACGGGGAGCACCGGATGTTGGTCAAGCACAGCGAGACGGCGCAGGCTTTGGGGATACCGGCGGAAAATATTGTGATTGTGGATAACGGGGATGTGATCGAGCTGACGCCGGACCGGATTCAGGTGGTGGGTCGGGTCAAGGCCGGGATCGAGCTGGTGGATGCCTCCGGCGAGGGGGTCGTTGACGGCAAGGTGCTCAAGGAACGGCAGCAGTTGGCAGACGAAGGGGTCGTGACGGTGGCGGCTACCTTGGATGGGCAAGGGCAACTGGTGGCGAACCCGGAACTGCATGTGCGGGGGGTGGTGACGAGCGTGTCCCTAGCAACCCTGCGGCAGTTGGTGCAGGAAACCCTGGCGCAAACGGTGCAGGAGCGCTGGTCGGAGTTTGCCGTCAACGGTACGGATGTGGACTGGGCAGGGCTGAAAGAGGCGATGGAGGCGGCCTTGCAGCGGTTGATCCGTCGGGAACTCAAAAGCCAGCCGTTGCTGATTTTCCTGTTGCAGACCACGGCAGCCAGTGCGACGCCTCCGGCGGAGGAAGCCAATCGCCGCACCCGCAAACGGCGGAGCGAGGTGGCAACGGTGTGACTCCCATGCGGCGGACATTTGCCAACCGGGACGACCTGATTGCCTACGTCACCCAGGCGTTTCCGGAGGCAGGGGGTCCTGTGAGCGAAACGGTGGGGGGACGCCGGGCAGCTTTGCACCTCCTGGCGCAACTGCAACCCCACCGCTACGGTGACACCCGTAATTATCTGGATGGGGCGGTCACCCGCCTATCGCCCTACATCCGGCATGGCGTCCTCACCCTAGCGGAAGTGCGGGACCATCTCCGGTCCCAGGGCTACCCCTGGTCGGTAGTAGAACCCCTGGTGCGGCAGTTGGCCTGGCGGGACTATTGGCAGACTTTGTATGAACAGTGGGGCGAGGGCATCTGGCAGGACCGGGAACCCTACAAAACCGGTTGGACGGCGGCGGACTATGCGGATGAGTTGCCTGCCGATGTGGTCCACGGAACCACGGGTTTACCTTGTATGGACAGTTTTAGTCAGGCGTTACAGACGACCGGTTATCTGCACAACCACGCCCGGCTGTGGTTAGCGGCTTACCTCATTCACTGGCGCCGGGTCAAATGGCAGGCAGGGGCGGCCTGGTTTCTGATGCACCTATTAGATGGCGACCCGGCAAGCAATAATCTCTCCTGGCAGTGGGTGGCCAGCACCTTTAGCGCCAAACCCTACTATTTCAACCAGGAGAATTTAGCCCGTTATACCCATCACCGCTGGTGTCGGTCCTGCCCGCACCGAGACAACACCTGTCCCTTTTTGGGAAGTTACGAACAATTGCACATGCGCCTATTTCCCCATGCCGAATTGCCCCAGTCCAGTTCTCGTTTGGGTACACGGCGATAGCCTGAGTCCAACCAATCCGGCGCTTCTGGCTTACCCGGATGCCCCGGCTGTGTGGGTGTGGGATGAGGAGTTGTTGCGCCAATGGCAAATCAGCCGCAAGCGGATTGTTTTTATCTATGAATGTTTATTAGAATTGCCGGTAGAAATTCGCCGGGGCAATGTGGTGCAGGAATTGACCCAAGCCATGCACGAACAGGGGGCAAAACAACTGGTCACCACCCATAGTCCCAGCCCTCGGTTTAAGCAAATCGTGCAGGCCTTATCCCGGCAATTTACCCTGGAAATCCTGCCTATTCCACCCCTGGTTCCGCCCCAAAAATACGTGGACTTAAGACGGTTTTCCCGCTACTGGAAAGCGGTCGAAACATCCATTTATCCCCACTAATTTGGGTCAACGGCCATGCGTTTTGATGTGGTCACGCTCTTTCCCGAATTTTTCACCAGCCCTCTGGCGCAAGGTTTGGTGGGCAAAGCCCTTGCCAAGGGCATCGGTACGGTCGTGTACACCAATCCCCGCCACTTTACCACCGACAAACATCAGCGGGTGGACGATGAACCCTACGGGGGTGGCGTGGGCATGATCTTGAAACCGGAACCCATTTTTGCCGCGGTGGAATCCTTACCCCGTTTGGAACCGCGGGAGGTGATTCTCCTGACGCCCCAGGGGGAGCGCCTGACCCAATCCCACTTCAAAAACTGGGCAGCCAACTATCAGCAATTGGTGTTGATTTGTGGTGCCTACGAGGGCTTTGACGAACGAATTCGCTATTTGGCTGACCGGGAAATTTCGCTAGGGGATTTTGTGTTGACCAGTGGTGAAATTCCTGCCCTAGCCATCATCAATGGGGTGATGCGTTTGTTGCCTGGAACTTTGGGCAACGCCGCCTCTTTACTGTCCGAAAGTTTCAACGAATCCCTCTTGGAATACCCCCAGTACACCCGCCCGGCAGAATTTCGGGGCTGGCAGGTACCCGAAGTCCTGCGCTCCGGCAACCATCAGGCCATTGCTGCCTGGCGCGCCGCCCAACAACGGGAACGCACGCAGCGCCGTCGCCCCGATTTACAATCCTCCAGCTCCAGTGATTAAAAATGTTGAATTATAGTCAAGCAGGGTAAGGTCGTCATATTATAGGATAGATGCTGTGGAGGAAAGCGATGGCAAGACCATACAGTTACGATTTGCGTCAAAAAGCAGTCGCAGCAGTCTTAAAGGGGGCAAAACTAGTTGAGGTTAGTGA
>NZ_JBRCEP010000067.1:0-12720 GCF_053491055.1 Gloeomargarita sp. | reverse complement strand
GGATTTGGCGCGCCAACGGCTGGAGTTGTACAACCAAGCCTACCCGGATCGTCAGATTCCCATCACGCCTGCCAGCCTCCAGGAAGCGATGGATTACATTCGCCCGGAAGCCCGGCTGGAACAGTGGGAACGGTTGCAGTATGTGTTTTTGTCCGGGGGACGCGCCGACCAGCCCTACGACTTTCAGGTGGTGAAGTATGCCCTGCCCGAAAATCTGGCTTTGGTGAGCGTGCCCCTGAATGGTACGCCCACGGTGGTCTTCGGGGAAACCCAGCCCCCCGCGCCAGGGACCCCCATCTACGCCCTGGCCCAGACCTACACACCTGAGAAAATCACCGCGACCCTGTACCCAGGCACCTGGACCGGCCAGGGGATGCGCTTTCCCAAGGTGCAGGGTTTGGCGGGCGCCATCGTCTTGCTCCCCAGCGGCGAAGTGTTGGGGTTGGCCGCGGTGCAGGGGCAGCAGGTCCGGCTGATTCCCAACGCCACCATCCGCCAGTTTCTTGCCAGCGCCGGGGTGGACAACCAAGAAAGTCCTGTCAATGCCCTGTGGCAAGAAAGCTTGACCCATTTTGGCCAAGCCCATTACCGGCGTGCCCTTCCCCTGTTGCAGACCATCCTGGAGCGCTATCCCCAACACCAGGAGGCGCACACCCTCTTGACCCAAGCCACAGAACGGATTGCCCAAGGCCAAGACCTTTCGCCCCTGGCCGGGTGGCAAAAAGGGCTGCTGCTCGGTGGCAGTGGCCTTGTCTTGCTGGGCGCCGGCGCCATAGGCCTGGCCATCTGGTGGAGCCGCCGCCCCCGCCCGATTCCACCGGTGCAAGTTCCGCCCACCCTTCCCCTCCCGGAACCGACGACCACCGCCCCCATGACGCCCCCAACCCCGCCGCGGCCACCTGCCCCAGCCGAACCGCTGACCCGGCTGCTGGTTCCCCCGCCGGAACCGACGACCCAGGTGATCACCCCCTTGCCGCAAGTGCCCGTTACAGAAGCATTTCGCCCCAGTCGGCTTGAGTGCATCGGCGGCCCGCTCCTGGGGGAAGAGTTTCCTCTGGTGGGCACCCACTACCTGGGACGGGACCCCCAACGCTGTGACATTGTCATCCCCGACCCGCAAGTGTCCGGCCAACACGCCTGTATCCAAGTGACCGAGGTTCAGGTCATCCTCCGGGATTGCGGCTCCACCAACGGCACCTTTATCAATAGCGTCCAATCCCCCCGGATCAGCGAAGTCTCTCTGCAAGACCAAGATGTGATCATCCTCGGTCAAAAGGGCAGCGTGAAGTTCCGCTTCCACGCCTGAGGCATCTGGCCTATACTAATACCAATAAAGCAACAATTCTTAACACCATCATGAGCAAAATTACCGTTGGGATGCCGGCGCCGGACTTTCAGTTGCCGGATGCCAGTGGACAGATGGTCAGTCTGGGGCAATTTCGCGGGCAATGGGTGGTGCTGTATTTCTATCCCAAGGACGACACGCCCGGCTGCACGGCAGAAGCCTGCGCCTTTCGGGACAACTATGAACAATTTCAGCGCGCTGGTGCGGTGGTCATCGGGGTCAGCAGCGACGATACCCCCAGCCATGCCCGCTTCCAACGCAAGTACAACCTCCCTTTTATTCTGCTGAGCGACACCCACAACGAACTGCGGCGCACTTACGGGGTTCCCGCGACCTTTGGGCTGATTCCGGGGCGGGTGACCTACGTGATTGACCCGCAGGGGGTGGTGCGCTTGGTGTTTGATTCCCAGTTCGACTTTCGCGCCCACGTGGACAAAGCGCTGGCCGCCATTCAAGCCAACCCATGAACCAACCGTTTCTCACCCTGGAAGAATCCGCTCAGGTGGATGCCGCCCTGCTGTCGTCCCACGAAAAATTCCTCACCCGGCTGACCATTTCCTCCCTGCGCCTGCTGATTCACATCGCCCAGACCTACCAGGTGCCGGTGGAACAACTCACCCCCGCCCAAATCATCGCCTGGTTTGAACAAGACAGCAAAATTCGGCGGGAGCAGGGAGCCGCCGCCGCCTTTCTCAAATGGGAATAAGGTGAGGAGTGAATCCCTAACCGCGACCCCGAATCGGCGTCCCTGGGGGGGGGACAAATTCCTGGGGCGTCTCCACCGCGGGAGTAGGCGGATAGAACACCCCCTCGCGGACACAGCCGGTTTCGATGGCACGGCAGTTGAGGTTAAACAGGGAACTGGTATAGGGGGTGGGCAAATCCTGCACCCGGTAGGTGGGGCCGGGGAGCTGCCCCTGGATGTCCATAATGTTCACCGTCAACTCGGACAGGTTGCGGGAATCGGTCTGCACGGCAATTTCCGGGCCACCGGGCACCGGCTTCAACCGCCCCAAGTGGAAATTAAAAACGGTCTGGGTCTGCCCCGCCAACCAGGATTGGTAGTAGTACCCACCCGTATTCCCGAAATAGACTTGGTTGTACATCCGTTGCAACGGCAGGGTGTTCGGCCCGGTGGTAAAGTGGCTAAACCCGTTGGGA
This sequence comes from Gloeomargarita sp., assembly GCF_053491055.1. Classification (NCBI taxonomy): domain Bacteria; kingdom Bacillati; phylum Cyanobacteriota; class Cyanophyceae; order Gloeomargaritales; family Gloeomargaritaceae; genus Gloeomargarita; species Gloeomargarita sp. The sequence goes on along the minus strand of NZ_JBRCEP010000067.1, from coordinate 10,214 downwards.
TGATGCTCAAAAAATTGCGCCTGTGCGGGCGCGGCTCCCCCCACCAGCAAGCCCCCCAGCGCCACCAGCAGCAATCGTTTCATAAGGTTGTTTCACTCCTCGCAAAAGGGTCAGGCAAAGCGCGTCTAATCGCCCTAGTTACAACTATACGGGACGTTTCCAGTCATGCCAAGCCCTCCCCAGCCGTTGACCTAAAATAGCAAAGGCAGAGGCAGTGTAGGACCGATGGGCGTACAGGTGCGGTTTTGGCCGGATGACATCACCGTCACCGCCGGGGTGGGGGAACCCCTATTGCAGGTGGCGGCGCGGGCAGGGGTGGCGATCCCCACCGGCTGTCTGATGGGGGCTTGTCATGCCTGCGTGGTGGACTGGGAACTGGCGCCGGGGGCGGAACCGGAAACCGTGCGCGCCTGCCTGACCAGCATTCCCCCTGGGGTAAGCACCCTCACGATTTACCTATACCACGACCCCACCTGGTAATAATTCTTAGCACCCTGGCCCTAGCCTTGGGACGCCGGGGGCTTTAAGCTAGGAAACAGCCTGTGTATGGGAGGAAAGGTCATGATCCAACGGGGTTCCAAGGTGCGGATTCTCCGGAAAGAGTCGTACTGGTATCAGGATGTGGGGACGGTGGCATCGGTGGATCAAAGCGGGATCAAATATCCGGTGATTGTGCGCTTTGACCGGGTGAATTACACCGGCTACAGCGGCGAACAGGGCGGTGTGGCGACCAACAATTTTGCCCTGGATGAACTGGAGGAAGTGGAACCGCCCCCGAAAAAAGGCCAATAAGCGAACATCCCCTTGCCGGAATTACCCGAAGTCGAAATTATCCGCCGGGGCCTGGCCAACCTCACCGCCGGTTTGACCATTGACCGGGTGGAATTGATGCGCCCGGACTGCGTGGCGGGTGGTGCAGAGGCGTTCAGCGCCGGTCTGACGCACCAGGTCCTACAGAGTTGGCAGCGGCGGGGTAAATATCTCCTGGGGCAGTTGGGCAACGGCGGCCAGTGGGTGGTGCATTTGCGCATGACGGGGCAATTGCTCTGGCTGCCGACCCCCCAGCCGGTGGGCAAACACACGCGGGCGCGCATTTTTTTGACCACGGGCGCCGAACTGCGGTTTGTGGACCAGCGCACCTTTGGCCGGTTTTGGTGGGTGGCGCCGGGACAAGCGCTCACCCAGGTGGTGAGCGGGTTGCGGAAACTCGGGCCAGAACCCTGGGATTGTACGGTGGCCTATCTCTACCAAAAATGCCAAGGAAGCCGGCGTCCGATTAAATCGGCGCTTTTAGACCAAACCTGGATCGCCGGGTTGGGGAATATCTACGCGGACGAATGCCTGTTTCTCAGTGGCCTGCACCCCCAGACCCCCAGCGCGAGCTTATCCCTGGCCCAGGTGGCCGACCTGCACGGTGCCATCGGCCGGGTTTTGGCCACCAGTATCGCTTTGGGCGGCACCACCTTTGCCCACTTTCGCCATGTGCAAGGCATGAACGGCCATTACCTGAACCAAGCCTGGGTGTACGGGCGGGCAGGACAGCCCTGTCGGGTCTGCGGCACGGCCATCCAACGGTGTACCATCGCCGGGCGCTCTAGCCATTTTTGTCCCCGCTGTCAACCCAACCGGCTGACCAAACATTGATAGCGGATCGGCTCGGTTTCGAGGGCGCCGGGGTGAATCGTGCCCTCCTTGTGCAGGACAAATTCATCGCGATGAATCCGCACCGGCGGTTCCCCCACGGGCCGGATGTGGGTACCGTTGGAGCTTTGGTCCACCAGGACAAATTTGCCCCGGCGAAATTCGATCCGCCCGTGCTGGCGAGACACCTGCTCCGAGCGAATCACCAGGTCGTTGTCCGGGGCGCGCCCCAAACTCAGGGAATGGTGTTTTTCGTCCAGATAATGCACCTGGTCGCGAAATTGCAACCGCAGGCGCACGGTTACCGGCGCGGGTTCGGGAGCAGGGGTGGCGTTGCCCTCCACAATCGTGGCGTCCGAGGCATGGAGCAAAATTTCATAGACCTCAATCGGTTCTTGTTTGCCCCGCACCAGGGTGCGGTCCACCAGCCGTTTTTGCAGGGGCAATGCCGGGTCCAGGCGGTGCAGGGTGTCGGCAGGGGTCAGGATTTGGTTGCGTTTGGCCAGTTGCACCATGCGGGCCGCCACATTCACCGCATCCCCAAACACATCCCCATCGGGTCGGACGAGCACCGCCCCGTGGTTGAACCCCACCTTTAACCCGGAAATCAGCTTGCGGTTGAGGAAAAATTGCGCCGCCTGGTCTTGCATGTCCACAGCCGCCTGGGCTGCCAACGAGGGGTTGGGAAACCGCAGCATGATTTCATCGCCGATGGTTTTGACCAACTGTCCCTGGTACTTTTGCCCCACCTCGTGCAACAGGTGCAGACAGTCACTGACCACGGCCAAGGCCGCCGCATCTCCTAGGGTTTCGTAGAGTTTGGTGCTCCCGCTGATGTCGGCAAAAAGAATCGTGGCCTCGCGCTCCATCCCCCGTTCCCGCTGGTTTGTTGGTTATGGGTACCCCCCAACGATCATAGCCGTAAGGGGTAGGGAATGGGATGCCCCCTGACGGTTGGTTTCGCCCGGACTATAATAAAAAATACCATGCTTCGGGCTGTTGCTTTGGGAATTGCGTCTATGGAGAGCATCCTCGCCAAATTGAGAGAGTGGTTGAGACGGTTGATCGATGTGTTGTTGGGTCCGCAACCCGAAGCGGAGCCGGTTCCTGTCCCGGTGGATGACCGCCGTTAGTGCATATTCTCGTTTTGCATGGCCCCAATTTGAACCTACTGGGGCAACGTGAACCGGCTATTTATGGGCAGCTATCCCTGGCAGAGATTAACCAGCAGTTAGAAGCTCAGGCCCAGGCCTTGGGGGTGCGGGTGACTTGCCGTCAGTCCAACCACGAGGGGGTGTTGGTGGATTGGATTCAGCAGGCGGTGGGGGAATTTCAGGGCTTGCTGCTCAATCCGGGGGCCTATAGCCACACCAGTTTGGCGATTGCCGAGGCCATCCGGGCGACGGGGATTCCCACGGTGGAGGTGCATCTGAGCAACATTTACGCGCGGGAGTCCTACCGGCATCATTCTTGGATTGCGCCGGTGGCGGTAGGGCAAATCAGTGGGTTTGGCGCAGCGAGCTATCGCTGGGGGTTGGCGGCGCTGGTGGATTACTGTCAAACCCAGGCATCCCGGCAATGGTCTTGACATTTTCGGCCAGGGTGGCGCAGATGGCTTCTAGGGGCAAATCGTTGGGGTCCAAGCCAAACGGGTCGGCGATCTGACGCCCCAGTTCCTCGATGCCAAACAGGATAAAGCCCACAATGCCCGCGACCAGAACGGTCCACCAGTCCCACTGGTTCACCAGCGCTACCGGCAGGCACAGGCAATACAGGGCAATCAACCGGCGCAGGTAGATCAAATAGGCGGGGGGAATGGGGGTCTGGCGAATCCGTTCGCAGGCGGTCAACCCCTGGATGATGGCGTTGAGAAATTGGTTTAGTTCCAGTAGCCGCACGGTATCGATGCGTTCCTGTTGAAATTCCTGCTGGAGGTAGTCCTGAATCCAGAGGGCAATTTGCAAAGGACGGTTGGGACTGTGCTGCAACTGGGCCAGTTCATCGGTGTGAAAATAGGGCGCGAGGTCGGTCTGGTCTGTGGTCTCCCGGAGATGGAGTTTGGTTGCCACCGCCAACCCGGGTAACATCTGTAATATGCGTTGCCGCTGCTGGGATTCCGTCTCCGTTGGCACCGGAATACACAGTTGGATGGTGCGCGCCAAATTCCGCACATTCACCACAATGTCGCCCCAGGCCTTGCGCCCTTCCCAGTACCGGTCGTAGGAACTGTTGGTGCGAAACACCAGCAACAACCCCAACACCAAATTGCACACCACGTTGTTGGTCAATTCCCCCAAGACGCGAATCGGCGCCAGTAGGTTCATGTGCCAGGCCGCCACGATCAGGGCGCTATAGCCCATAAACAGGCCCATCAACGGCAACACGTTGGGAAGCACCGACCCCCGCAGGGTCAACACCGGGCGCAACCACAGTCCAATCGCCGTGGGAGAAACTTTAGCGCTCATAGGCAGCAGGGAATTGAGGGGCAGAAAACTGGAGAATCATGGTCACATTGCGGCGGATGGTGGCGCAGAGTTCTTCCAAGGGCAGGTCATTCACATCCAACCCAAAGGGGTTTTCGATTTCCCGCGCCAATTCTTCTACCCCCATAAGAATAAACGCCACTACCCCCACAATTAACACCATCGTCCAGCCCAATTCCGGTTTTAGGCTCCAAGGCAACGCCAGGCAATAGACCAAAATGAGTTGCTTGAGGTAAATCACATAGGCCATGGGCAGGGGGGTGCTGACGATGCGTTCGCAGGCGGTCAAGCCCTGGATCAATTGGTTCATGGAGTCATCCAATTCCCAGGCGCGGTTGGAATCCAAACGCCCCTGGTCCACCTGCTTTTGCAAATAGTCCTGCAGCCAGAGGGTGATGTAGAGGGGACGATTGGGCACTTGCGCCAAAGTGGCACATTCCTCTGGGCTCAGTAGGTCGGTCAACTCCTGATCGTCGGGGTTTTGGCGCAGGTGGAGTTTCACCGCAATGGGAAAGGCAATTAATAAATGCAAGGCCCGTTTTTTGGCCTGCCATTCGACTTCGTTAGAGACCGGAATACTCACCTGCATGGTGCGCGCCAAATTCCGCAGGGCAATCACCATTTGCCCCCAGGCTTTGCGGCCTTCCCAGTACCGGTCGTAGGAATTGTTGGTGCGAAACACCAGCAACAGACCAAGCACCAAATTGTAGGCCACATTCGCGGTCAATTCCCCCAGCATACGAATTGGCAACTGCCAGCCCATTTGGCGCGACAGCACAACCAGGGCACCATAGCCCATAAATAGAACAATGCGCGGGGTAATCCTGGGCAAAACCGACCCCCGCAGTTGTACCGCCAAGCGAAACCAATGCTGTGTGCGATGTGTCACTGTGACCCACGCCCTACCCCCCCTTTATTATTACCAGCGCGAATCCCGTTGGGTATCCCCAGACCATTACAATAGGTTTCAGCCCTTACTGCTGACAAACCGTATGCAACGGCCACGGGTGCTTTCGGGGGTGCAACCCACCGGCAATCTCCATCTGGGCAATTACCTGGGCGCCATCCGCAACTGGGTGTTGGGGCAAAAGGAGCGGGAAAATTATTTCTGTGTGGTGGATTTGCACGCCATGACCGTGCCCTATCAGCCTGCCGAACTGGCCCAAAATGCCTATACGGTAGCGGCTTTGTACTTAGCCTGCGGCCTCGACCCTCAATACAGTGTGATCTTTATCCAATCCCATGTGCCTGCCCACAGCCAACTGGCCTGGTTGTTGAATTGCATCACACCCTTGAATTGGTTGGAGCGGATGATCCAATTCAAAGAGAAAGCCCTCAAACAAGGGGAAGAGGTGGGGGTGGGGTTGTTGGATTATCCGGTGTTGATGGCCGCCGATATTTTGCTGTACCAGGCGGATTTGGTGCCGGTGGGCGAGGACCAAAAACAGCACTTGGAACTTACCCGCGATATTGCCCAGCGGTTTAATTATCTATTCGCCACACCGGAGCGGCCCATTTTGAAGGTGCCCCAACCCCTGATTGGCACCACCGGCGCACGGGTGATGAGTTTGACCGATGGCACCAGCAAAATGTCGAAATCCGACCCTTCCGATATGAGTCGCATTAACCTGCTGGACCCGCCGGAGGTGATCCAAAAAAAAATCAAACGCTGCAAAACCGACTCCATTCGGGGGTTAACCTTTGACGACCCGGAACGACCGGAGTGCCACAATCTCCTCACCCTCTACCAAATCTTCACCGAACGCGATAAAGCGACCGTCGCCGCCGAAGTCCAAGACATGAGTTGGGGGGAATTCAAACCCAAACTGGCAGAAGCCATTATCGAACATTTGCGGCCTTTACAAGCCCGTTATCAGGAATTGATGGCCGCTCAAGATTACCTGTACCAGGTGTTGCGGGAGGGACGGGAACGGGCGCAGCAGGTGGCGCAGACCACCCTCGAACAGGTGCAAAAAGCAATGGGTATGCCAATACCGGTATGAATGGGTGGCTGCCTATGTCACTTCCTGACCGATGGCGCATCCCATGAGTCAGCTAAGCCGCCTACAACAGGGAATTCAACGGGGGGAATTTCTCATCACCGCGGAAGTGATGCCGCCTAAAGGGGGCAACCCCGCCGCCATGATTCAGATGGCCCGGCTGTTGGACCCCTGGGTGCATGGCATCAACGTTACCGATGGCAGTCGGGCCGTCTTGCGCATGAGTTCCCTAGCGGCGGCCAGTTTATTACAACAGCATCACCTGGAACCCATCTATCAAATCGCCTGCCGGGACCGCAATCGCATCGCCCTGCAAGCGGATTTGATGGGCGCCAGTGCTTTAGGGATTCGCAATGTCCTGGCTTTAACCGGCGACCCGGTCAGTGCCGGCGACCAGCCGCAGGCCAAACCCGTCTATGACTACGAATCGGTGCGTCTGTTGCAGGTGATTCAAAAACTCAACCAGGGGCTAGATAGCGAGAATCAACCCCTGCCGGATGGCGCGTTGCATCTGTTTCCCGGCGCCGCCGTTGACCCCCAATCCGAGAGCTGGTCCGGGTTACAAAGGCGGTTTGAGCGCAAACTGCAAGCGGGGGCGCAGTTTTTCCAAAGTCAAATGATTGTGGATTTTGACCGGCTGGAAAAATTCATGACCCAGATTGCCCAGGGGTGCGGTCGCCCGATTTTGGCCGGTATTTTTCTGCTCAAATCGGCCAAAAATGCCCACTACATCAATAAATACGTGCCAGGGGTCAAGATTCCCGAAGCGGTGATTCGGCGCTTGGAACGGGCCGCCCATCCCCTCGAAGAAGGCATCCGCATTGCCAGCGAACAGGTGCAATGGGCGCGCCAACTCTGCCAAGGGGTGCATTTGATGGCGGTCAAACGGGAGGATTTGATCCCAGAAATTCTCCGGCAAGCGGGCCTATCTCCCACCAACCCTGATCGGTACACACCGCCTGCACCGGCTGGTCCCAAGGGTCCCGCGGCAGCACCGGCAGCAGAAACCGCTGAAAAATAACCCCCACCCGGTACACGCCCTGCCATTCCGGTTGGGCCAACAGCCGGTCGAAATAACCCCCCCCATACCCCAAACGGTAGCCCTGCCGGTCATAAGCCAGAGCCGGAATCAGCAGTAAATCGCCCGGTTGGGGCGTAAGCACAGGAGCCTCCGGGTCGGGTTCGGGCAGCTTTTCCCCCTGCAGACGCATCCCGACCTGCCAGCGATGCCAGCGCAACATCGCCCCCTCGCGACGGGGTAACCCCCAGATTTTCTCCCCGGTGGGCCACAAATGCCCCAAATCCGGTTCCCCCTGGATGCTGACGTAGCCAAAGACCTGACGCGCGCGCTGCCAGCAGGGATGGCGGGTGAGATGGTGGATGAGGTGCTGATTGGCTTGCTGGCGCTGCCCCGGCGACATCCCTTGGCGTTGCGCCCGCAAGTAGGCCCGCAGGTGGGACTTAGGACTGGGGGGACGAGGAGCCAGCACGAGGCGGTGTGGGTTTGGGTGTGGGCCGCTCTCCCCCCTTGGCGCCAGGTGGCCGGGAAGGGCGGGCGCTGGGGCCAGGACGACGGGCTGTTGTTTTGGTGGGCAAAATGGGCGCCACCGGATGGGCTTGCCGAATCAGCAGTTCATTTCCCTGGCGCTGCACCTGCAAATCCCAAAACGCCCCCTTCCCCGGCTGGGGCAACGTCCCCTTGAGTTCCAGCTTAAAAGTCTCCGCCGCCGCCTTCAGGTTCGTAGGCGCCCGCCGAATCCGCACGACAACCCGCTGGTTTTGCTGGCTGTAGCGCACCACTTCCCCCCGCACAGAAAAATAATCCTCCTCCACCCGGATGTCCGCCTGCGCCAAGGCTTCGTCGGGGTGGAGTTCCCCCGGCTCCCACACCCCCATCATCTGCACATGCAAGGGCAAAAAGGGCGTATCCGGCACCGGTTCCCCCGGCTTGACCCGCGGTTTTTTGCGCGTGCGGGGATACACCACCCACAGCCGCTCCTGGGACAAATCCAGCTTTTTTTTCACCAAGCTCATCAACCGCCCCAAGAGCACCGCATCCACCCGCACCCCGTCGTGGGTGATCAACACCCCCTTGGTAAATTGCTCCGGTGAGGGTTCGTAGCGCCCCCGCAACACCCCAATCGCCCGGTACTGCAAAGGCTCCGTGGGTGGGGGAATCGGGTGGATGTAACTGGCCAGCACCGCACTCATCGCTCTGCCGCCACCAGCCGTACCGCCTGTAAGCGCGCCCTGGCCTGTTTCACCTGCTGGGTGGCATCCAACTTCTCCTTGCGGGTCACCGCCTTGGCCAGGGCCGCCTCCGCCGCGTTCAACTCCGCCTGCACCTGGGCCGCATCCAACTTGGTGCCCGGTTCCGCCCCATTGACCAGCACCGTCACCTCATTGTTTTCCACCTCGGCAAAGCCCCCCAAAACCACCAGGGGCAACCACTTCCCCCCCGCCTTGATCTGCATCACGCCAATATCCAGCGCCGTCAATAGGGGAATGTGGTCGGTCAACACACCCAACTGCCCCGACATACTCGGCAGAATCACCTCCTGGGCCGTGCCGTCCCACACCGTCTGCCCCGGCGTAATCACCCGTACCGTTAGGGTCATGCTCTGCCCTCAGCCCTGAGTTTTTCCGCCTTGGCCTTGGCCTCTTCGATGTCCCCGACCATATAAAACGCCTGTTCCGGCAGGTCGTCCAGCTCCCCATCCAGGATCATCTTGAAGCCCTTAATCGTATCTTCTAACTTAACATATTTGCCCGGGGCGCCGGTGAACACCTCCGCCACGAAAAACGGCTGGGACAAAAACCGCTCAATCTTGCGGGCGCGCGCCACCGTCAACCGGTCTTCCTCCGAGAGTTCGTCCAACCCCAAGATGGCAATAATATCCTGCAACTCCTTATAGCGTTGCAGGGTCGCCTGCACCCGCCGCGCCACCGTGTAATGCTCCTGGCCGACAATACTCGGTTGCAACATGGTGGAGGTGGATTCCAGGGGATCGACCGCCGGGTAAATGCCCTTGGCCGCCAACGCCCGCGAGAGCACCGTCGTCCCGTCCAAGTGGGCAAACGTGGTCGCCGGCGCCGGGTCCGTCAGGTCGTCCGCCGGAACATACACCGCCTGAATCGAGGTGATCGACCCTTCCCGCGTGGAGGTGATCCGCTCCTGCAAAGCCCCCATATCCGTGCCCAGGGTGGGTTGGTAGCCTACCGCCGAGGGCATCCGCCCCAACAGGGCCGACACCTCCGAACCCGCCTGCACAAACCGGAAGATATTGTCAATAAACAGCAAGACATCCTGCTTGTTCACATCCCGGAAGTATTCTGCCATCGTCAGGGCCGCCAGCCCCACCCGCATCCGCGCCCCCGGCGGCTCATTCATCTGGCCGTAGACCAGGGCAATTTTCGACTTGCGGGGGTCTTCCTGGTTGATCACCCCAGATTCAATCATTTCGTTGTACAGGTCATTGCCTTCGCGGGTGCGCTCGCCCACACCGCCAAACACCGAGACGCCGCCGTGATTGATGGCGATATTGTTGATCAACTCCATCATGATCACGGTTTTGCCCACACCTGCCCCGCCAAACAGCCCGATTTTGCCGCCCCGCCGGTAGGGGGTGAGCAAATCGATCACCTTGATGCCGGTTTCCAAAATCGACGGTTTAATTTCTAAATCGGTGAATTTGGGTGCCGGACGGTGAATGGGTAGGGTCACATCCCTGGGCACCGGCCCTTTTTCATCCACCGGTTCCCCCAACACATTAAAAATCCGCCCCAGGGTCACTTCCCCCACCGGCACGCTGATGGGCGCCCCTGTGTTGATCACCGGCATGCCCCGCACCAGGCCATCGGTGGAACTCATGGCCACCGCCCGCACGATATTGTCCCCCAACAACTGCTGGACTTCGCAGGTGACCGCCACCTCCTGACCCGCCGGATTTTTGCTCTCTATCCGCAGGGCGTCGTAGACCTTGGGCAAATTTCCGGGCGGAAACGCTACATCCACCACCGGCCCAATCACCTGGACAATCCGACCCACATTGGTTTCTGTCGCAGTGGCAACCATGAGTACCTATCCCCT
>NZ_JBRCEP010000066.1:0-27286 GCF_053491055.1 Gloeomargarita sp. | reverse complement strand
GTCATCCACTTATCCCCCACGCAGATATAGTCATTTCAAACAAGTTTGCGACATTCGCCTTTACCTGCAAACCCTGTCCTGGAAGGGGATACAGTGATGACCAGTGCCTCAAAGTGTTGCATTTTCCTGTGAAACGACTATTATTGAGAAAACCAGAAACAGCAGACCTTTGACCATCATCAAGCTTTATGGCTTCTTGAAAGTCATTGACCCCACCTTGTCGATCACCAATTCGGTACTTCGCTCTACCCCGTAATATCAAAGCACCAATCCTAAATCGTCACCGCCTTCTCGATGAGGTTGCGAGGTGCAGGGGGAACTCCCAGTTTGACCTTTACTCCCCCAACTGCATCAGTTCGTGCCAGACCTGTTCTGGGTTGGGCGCCTGCAAAATCGGGCGGCCAATCACCAAATAATCGGCGCCGGCAGCCAAAGCAGCCTGGGGCGTGCAGATGCGTTGCTGGTCATCAGCGGTGGTCTGCCAACGGATGCCAGGACAAACACACAAAAAATCCTTACCCAGCGTCTTTTTGATCACCGGAACTTCCTGGGGCGCACAGATGACCCCAGCCACCCCCGCCCGGTAGGCCACCTGCGCCCAGTACTGCACGTGCTCTGCCATGCCCAAACAACTGGCAAATTCCTGGGCAAATTGCTGGGCACTCGTGCTGGTCAAAAGAGTGACGGCCAACAATTTCAGGGAACTGGGGGCAATGGCTGCCTGCGCTTGCGCCAATGCGATAGAACCGGCAGTGGCATGGACGCTCAAAAAATCAACCCCATAACCGGCTGCCACTTGGCAGGCACGGGCCATCGTTTGGGGAATGTCATGGTACTTCAGGTCTAAAAAAATGGATTTGTGCCGCTGTTTGAGTTGGTAAAGAATTGCCGGCCCGGCGGCAGTAAATAATTCCAGCCCCACTTTCCACCAGCGCACCTGCGGCAGCCGTTCTACCCACTGCAGGGCCGTTTCCCCATCCGGCACATCCAGAGCGACAATAATCCGCTCGGCAAGCTGTGCCGTTTTCATCGGGAATTGCACGCCCAGACCGTGACCCGACACCCCGGTTCACGGCAGACCTGCAAAGCGGCCTGTTCTGCCAGAGCGCGAGTTTTTCCCGTACCCAACCCCGTGCGATTGGGGCCTTCGGCCACCGCCCCACAACCGCCACCAAACGTCAACACCACCTGACAATCAGGGGAACCACATTCCTGTAGCGCCCTTTGGGTGGCCTGGGCAGAACTCGGCCAGTCATAGCTGTAGCCGAAACGGTTGCTGGTTCTGCTGAGGGCAATCGCCCCAAACAACTCCTGAGCCTGGGCGGGCACAGACCAAAGCACTAAGGGCAATAAGCACCAAAACCAACAAGCGCGCACCATAGGAGGTCACTCGGTAGGGGTTGCCTACCCTATTCGACAACAAGCGGCAGTTCCCGGTTCCCAGCCCAGAGTGCCTTTGCCGGTCGGGTACTGGAATCATACCAAATGTTGCCGCCTCTGGGCCGACTTGTCCGAGGGGCAACCAGACTCAACCCGGCCCGGAAGCAGCAGGAGGTGGTTGGGGTGGCCAAGAACTAGAGTGGCGCACGGCTTGGCTGTGCTGGAGATAGGCGGTGAGGGCGGCCAGGTTCTGCTGTTCGATCAGCGCAATGATACGGTTTAATTCTTGCCGATAAACATACAACCCTTGCAACAGCGGCTCCCGGTTGTACTGCGCCAAACACACACCCAATTCCGGGTTGCCGCCCCCAACGCGGGTCGTGTCCTGCCAGCCGGAACTAGCCAGTTGCTGGGCTAGCGCGGCAATTTGCGGGTCGGATTCCTGGGCCACCGCTCCCAACAGGGCAGCACTGACCCAAATCGGCAGATGGGAAATCCAGGCTACGGCGCGGTCGTGGGTCTGCGGGTCACACAGCAGCCAGCGCGCACCCAATTGTTCAACCAAAGTCTGCAATTGCGCCAACTGTTGCGGGTCGGTGTGGGGGGTGGGGGTCAACACGTAGGGACGCTGGCGAAAGAGATGGGATTGTGCGGCCTGGATGCCCTGCTCTGCCGTACCGGCCATCGGATGCCCCCCGATAAACCGGGGCCACAGGGGCGTAATCGCCTGCACGAGGGGCGCTTTGACCGAACCCACATCCGTCAGAATGGCATCGGGGCGCAGATGGGGACAGACCGCCGCCGCCAGACTTACCAGCCGATCCAAGGGCACGCACAGCACGACCACATCGCAGGCATGGAGGAGCGCATAATCCGTCCCACCTTGGTCAATCACCCCCCGTTCCTGAGCAATGGCTAACGTTTGAACACTGCGACTGATGCCGGTTAGGAAATGCCCAGCCTGCCGCCAATCCAGCGCCAGCGAACCACCCATTAACCCCAACCCCACAATGCCAATGTGCATACGGTCTAATCAATGTAACCAACCAAACATACCAGATGATTTCTTATAGCTAAGCAGGCAAAGGTTGGCAGATAGAGCAGATGGTAGTGCTATCCAAGTAATGCTTCATTATAGTGATGGATGAAATTAAAGATGATACCAATGTGATTTTCTAAGTTTTTGGAAAACGATAAAGTTTTCCGGGCAAGGCGCCCAATTCGTTGCCTCAAGGTATTGTTAAACCGCTCAATATAAGAAGTTTTCCTACGACCTTGGGAAACTCTTTCGTGTGGTTTGAGAGGCATTACCTCCCGATAGGCTTGCCAAAAGTCTGTGTAAAACTTAGCCTGGTTACGCCAAACTCTAGGTAGCCGTCGCCACAGTTTTTTAGCTGTCTCAATGCTCCTATCTCCTATACAAGCGGCAACGATAAGACGCATCGTTTTTTCCAGAGCTAACCATAGCCATTGGGGATTCTGCTTGGAACCCATAAACGACCACACCTCATCCCATTCCAGCTCTAGCTCTCCATCTTTATGAGGTGCAACATCTAGACTTTCTGCTGTGTACGCCACCACATATTTTGTATATCTATGCAACCAGGATTTTGAAATTGACCCCATATATTGCCGCAATTGCCATTCGTTCTAACAACATTTTGTTAACCATCTCCTTCTGCTCCTTAGAAATATACTTCTTCTGGGCAGATGGAGTAAATTGCCGATGACAATCATGACACATATATCGTTTTTTGCCATTGTGAGTATGCCCATAGCTAATCACATTTTTTGACTGGCAGTAACGCCAGGTAATTCAGTTCATAGCTTCCGCCAATCTCTCTTGATTCCCATGATAGCCATTACAAAGATAGCACTACCCCCACAACACGAGGGAGCCAGAACATTCCAGCCCCCTCATGTTTTCCCTAGTTTTTGCGTGGGTTAGTTAAACAAATTGCCGCCAATCCCCTGGAGCATCGGCAGGAAAAACAGGAGAATGCCCGCAAACACCACCCCACCAACACCGCCAATCAGAAAGCCGCCGGTGAAGCTACTCCAACCCTCGGCTGTTTGCAGTTGGTCGGTAGGGCCGGACGTGGGTTTATCAAAAGAAACGCTGCCGTAAAGGGACAAACACACCGTCAAAATCAACACCAGCCCCAACGCCGCCAGCACCCCCGCCGCCAGGGCGTACTCCGAATCCCGCATCGGCCCCAGCTTGTAAAAAGGCCCCAGCAGCAGATAACCGTGCGCCATGCCCACTTCCAGCCCCCGGCGCGACGGTTCCAGGCCGGGACGGTAGGCCGGTAAATTGTTCACCAAAACCATGCCCAACCCGGCACTCACCGGCGTTTCCAAATGCCCTAATTGACTGTCCCCCTGCCAGGGCCGCACAAACTCTTCACTCATGTCCATCTCCTCCTACCCAAAAACGACAACACCCCAAATGCCAAGACACCCTAGAAGGGAAATGCCAAAGCATCGGGATAAAACCGATTGATCTCAATCAAAATGCCTGCAATCAGAAACAGCCATGCGGCCAACAACACCGGGGCAAACGAGAGATATTTCAACAAATCCTGCATGGTCGTCACTCCTAACGAGGGGATACGGAAATTTCATGGTCGGGAACCGTCAACTGCCCGGTCGTCCACTCCCGGAAGGCCATCACCGGCCAGCTAAAGCCAGACAACATACAGCGCACCGCCAGCGGCACATCAATAATCACTTCCTTCTCCGTCGGTTCCTTCTCTGTCCGCACGGCGATCAAATAGGCCCGCCCGACCCAACCAATCCAACCGGCAATGTACAGAAACAACAACCCCGGCAGGGTAAATTCGGCAGCATGGGACCACCGGCCATCGGTAATCAAGTGGGGCAACCCATCCTCGCCGCACAACAACCCCTGCTTGGCATAGCGCTCAAACCGGGCTTGGGTCTGGGCAATCCGCCGCTGCACCGCCGCCGCCTGGGGACTCCCTGCCGGATACAAAGCCAACCGGGCCTCCTGGGCCGCCACCTCATTATTCAACCGCTGCTGAAACGCCGCCGACTCCCGACAAGGGGTTAAGCCCGCCACATCTGCCTGCGCCGCCGGTGCCCAGGTCCACCACAGCACCAGCGCCAGGACTAAAGCCAGGACTCTCGCCATATCCATTTCCTCTCATCACGGATAAAATGCCAAATGGTGGGGCATGACCCACATCCGGCCTCACTATAGCCTGTTGCGTGCCCCCACCCGCCCGGATCGCAATGTTCTGTAAACTTGTAACCCTATGTAACTTTTTATGACGCATTTTAACAGGGCTGTCCTGGGGTGGCTGGGGCTGGTGGTGGTGTTGGGGGGCTGTCAGTGGGGGTTGATCCCCTCGCCGGGTTTACCGCCAGCACAACGGGCACAGCGGCAGCAGTTGCAGGCCAAAGGGGTCGAAAAGGCGCAGGCAGGGGATTATCCGGGCGCGATTGCCCTGCTTACCGAAGCGATTGAGCGGTTTCCCCAGGATGCGGAACTGTATTACAGCCGCGGGTCGGTCTATAGCGACATGGGCAAACACAACGAGGCCATTCGCGACTTGACCCAGGCAATTCGGCTCAACCCCAAATTTGCCGCAGCCTACAACAACCGGGGCATTACCTACGCCAGGGGCAACAACTACGCCCAGGCCATTGCCGATTTTAGCCGGGCGCTGCAAACGGACCCCAACTTCCTCGAAGCCTACCTCAATCGGGCGAAGGCCTACCGCTTGCGGGGGAATTACCAGGCAGCCCTGGCCGACTGCAATGCGGTGTTGCGCCGCCAACCGGACCTGGCGCAGGGGTATTACCAACGGGGGAGTACCTGGCTGGCGCTAAAAGACTACGGGCGGGCGCTGGCCGATTTGCACCAGGCCATCCGTTACAATCCCCAACTGGCGGCGGCCTACGCCCAAAAAGGGGTGGCGCATCGGGCCTTGGGCGAGCGGCAACAGGCGCTAGAATCCTGGCAACAGGCCGCCCAACTGTTCCAAAAACAGGGGGATAAGGATGGCTTGGCGCAAGTGACCCGGCTCATGCAGCAGTTGCTCCGATGAACCCGGAGGTGGTGGCGGTATTGGGAGGGGGCGCCTGGGGAACCCTCCTAGCCGAACTCATTCGCCGGAATGGTCACCCGGTACAGGTTTGGTCCCGGCGCTACGGGGGAGAACTCGCCCCGGTCGTGCAACCTGCCACGATGGTGGTTGTCGCCGTGTCTGTGGCTGGGGTCTTGCCCCTGGTGCAGCAACTCCCCCACCTGGCCCCAGGAACCATTATTGTCAGTACGACCAAAGGATTGTTACCGGATAGTTGCAGTACGCCTACCCAGGTATGGCAGCGGGCATTTCCGGAACATGGGGTGGTCGCAGTCTCAGGACCCAATTTGGCGGCAGAAATTGCCCAGGGGTTGCCCGCCGCGACGGTGGCCGCCAGTGTCCAGACCTGGGCAGCGCAACGGGTGCAGCGGGTATTGGCCTCGGAGCGGTTTCGGGTGTACACCAACCAGGACCCCTTGGGCACAGAGCTAGGGGGGGCGCTGAAAAATGTGATGGCGATTGCCGCTGGGGTGTGTGACGGTCTGCATTTGGGGGCGAATGCCAAAGCCGGTTTGGTCACCCGTGCCCTGGCAGAAATGGTGCGGGTGGCGGTGGAATGGGGCGCGCAGGCGACAACCTTGTATGGGCTGTCAGGGCTAGGCGACTTGTTGGCAACCTGCAATAGTCCCTTGAGCCGCAACTATCGCCTGGGTTACGGTCTGGCCCAGGGCAAATCGGTGGCGGCCATGCTCCAGGAACTCCAGAGTACGGTCGAGGGCATCAATACGACGCAGGTGGTGGTGCAGTGGGCGGATCGGCGGGGGATTGCCGTGCCGATTGCCCAGCAGGTGTATCAACTGCTCCAGGGGCGGGTCACTCCCCAGCAGGCGGTGGGGGCACTCATGGAACGGGATTTGAAAGCAGAATTTGCCACCGACTGGCCCCGTTACCCGCTATCATAGAAGATGCTGCATTACCGCAAGGGGAATTAGCTCAGTTGGTAGAGCGCTGCGATCGCACCGCAGAGGTCAGGAGTTCGAGTCTCCTATTCTCCATATCCTTAGCTTCCCACGCAGTACCATAACCGCCCAAAACCACGATAAATACTAGCTTTTAACCCTAAGACAAGGATTCATAGAAACCCATAAGCTATCACATTAGCCCTATAATTTAGGCATAGGCATAAGGATAGCTTTTAGGTGTTGGGATATGCCCCGGAAAGGGACACCATTGACGGACACTGAGATACGGCAAGCTAAGCCGGGGGAAAAGCCGAGTTTTCTTTACGACACCGGCGGGCTGTATTTGGAGTTGTCCCCAACCGGTAGCAAGCTATGGAGGCTCAAATATGTTTTTGGTGGTAGGGAGTATCGCCTATCCCTTGGGAAATACCCCGTCGTTTCCCTTAAGCAAGCCCGGATCGAGAGGGATAAGTTACACGCTTTGATTGCCCAAGGGATAAACCCCAGTGAGCAGAGAAAACAAGAGAAACGAGAGCAGGTGCAACGGGGCAAAACCTTGGAAACGGTAGCTACCGAATGGATAAACGCCAATCGGGAAAAATGGGCACCGTCCAACACCGTCACCATTGAGAGTCGGCTAAAGCGTGATTTATTCCCAACGCTGGGAGTTATCCCTATTAGGGACATAACACCAGGGCAATTGTTGGACACCTTGCGGGCGGTAGTCGCTAGGGGCACCATATCCACCGCTAAGCGTGAATTGAGTATATGCAGTCAAATATGGCGGTATGCGTTGGCGTGTGGCTATTGCTCTACCGACATTACATATTCCCTGCGTGGTGCATTACCCCCAGAAGTGCGGGGACACTTTGGAGCGATAACCGATCCCGAAACGTTGGGCGGGGTGCTGGGAATGATTGACGCATACCCCGGCGGGGCGGTGGTGAAGGTTGCCTTGTGGCTATGCCCTCGTTTGTTTGTGCGTCCCGGTGAGTTACGCACCATGCGCTGGGGGGACGTGGATTTATCCAATCGTGAATGGCGATACACCGTCCCCAAGACCGGGCAACCGCATATCGTCCCCCTAGCCCGGCAAGTGATTGAAAAGTTGACCTGGATAAAGGAAATCTCAGGGCGTGGTGAGTGGGTTTTGCCAAGCCTAAGAAATATGAATAAACCGCTATCAAATATGGCTTTAACTGCGGCTTTACGTTCAATGGGGATACCGGGCGATATGGCAACTGCACATGGTTTTAGGGCAACTGCTAGGACGCTTTTAGACGAGATTTTGGGGTTCCGCATAGACATAATCGAACACCAACTAGCGCACACTGTTAAGGACGCTTTGGGACGGGCTTATAACCGCACTCAATTCCTAAAAGAAAGACACGAGCTTATGCAGAAATGGGCTGACTACCTAGACGAATTGAGGGAAAAACATGCAAGCTAAAAACCTCGGTTTCCCCCATGCTATGCGGGGTTTCAGGTCTTATCTACTACAAAACAACCTGGACGTGGGGCAGTATTTGCGGTGGCTTAGGGACGACATAACTCTTAAAAAACTATTCCTTGAGGGGTGGGAAAATCCAAACAGATCGGAACTTCTAAGAGCCTGCAATCATGTGCCGTTTCATAGGTTCACGGTTGAGCAACAGCGTATCCTTTATTGCAGTGTTATGTTTGAAAAATTAGTAGAAAGGCGACCTTTATTTGAGAAATACAAACCCTTAAGAAACACGAGAAAAGAGTTACTTTTAATGGAACTAGCCCGAAAATGTCTGGGGGCACACCTGCCGTACCAAAAGATACGCAATGCCCGACGCTCCCAGGGTAAAAAAGCAACACCCCCGCCAAAGTGGGAAAGCACCCCCATTCTGTGGGACTTGAACGCCGAGCCGCACCTGTGGAGTTCACGACAAGAACGCTCAACCACTCTGACACAACTCGAAAAACTAGGGCTAGTCCAATGCCTGCGTGAGGGACGCAAAACCGTCATTGTTTCACTCACCTTTAACGCCATTGAGTTGCTGGACTGGCTCACATGGCCCGCAGAAAGAGACAACGAGACGATTGTGAATTTTTATTACGATATTTCCCGAAAGTACGAAACTTGATCATGGCTGTCTATTCGGACATTTGGATTGAGTGCCCCTATCCTATTCGGATATTTGGATTGAGTGCCCCTATCCTATTCGGGAATTTGCTATCTAGTGACCATATCTTATTCGGGAATCTGCTATCTAGTGCCTTGAATGCGTTGTACTAACAATAGCAGTTGCTCATGGGCTTGAAAGCCTGTTATACTGGGCGTGTTGTTGCCCATAGGGGTTTTTTCAAATGCAGACGTTGGTAAGAAAACCCGAAGTGTTAAATCGCTTGGGAATCAGTAGATCAACTCTCACTCGCTGGATTCGCTGTGGGGTATTCCCTCCACCTGTTCAGATCGGGCCCAGGGCAGTCGGGTGGTATTTGCATGATCTGGAATCGTTTTTGGCAAGTCGTCAACGGAAGTCGCCGGAGGGGAGCCGTGAACGAGCAATTTAAGCGTGACTTGAATTTTAGCCAATCCCCGGAAAACGAGCCTTTGTGGGCGTCGTTTTATCAACGCTTGTTCGGCGAAGATTTAATCGGAACGGTGCGGCTAGACGGTTCCAACAACGTATGGCAGAAATCCGGTGCGGATCGGCTTGCCGTTGTCGGTTGCGGGCGCTGCTACACAATCGACGAGAAACTAAGGCGATCCGATTGGGACGATATTTTATTGGAGTACGCTAGTGTTGCACGGCGCACCGGCGATACTTGGGAGATAGTCAAGCCGGGCTGGGCGACAGACTCCACAAAAAGCGTGGATTTTATCGCCTATGCGTTGCCCAAAAGGCAGGCGGTGTACGTTTTGCCCTTTCTTTTTCTGCGGCTAGCTGTGCAGAAAAATTTCGATAAGTGGCGCAAAGACAGGCGGGTTAAGCTAATCGAAGCCGTCAATTCCAGCTATGTTTCTTTAAGCCTAGCCGTCCCAGTGGACATGCTCATGAAAGCCATTTCCGAACAAATGGTCCATACCCTTGGCGTCCTCGAAACGCCCCCCGCAAAAGCAATCTTGTCGGGGCAGTTGGCTATGGACTGGGGGTTGGAAAACTTAGCTTAGGGGGTTAGAATTTTTGTCAGGTGTCCAAAGCTAGAGGAGGAAATGTGAACAAGAAATCTTTGCTGAAAAATCAGCTAATGCTGAAGGTTTGGGAACTCCAAAAAATCCAGCTACAAATTATGGAGTTACGTCAACAAATCGGCAACAATGTCGAGCCGGAATTTGAGACATTAGCCCTAACGGAAAAAGAATCCGTTTATTTTTCGCAAAACCGGATCGTTTGCCTAACCAGGGAAGCCAAAAAGCTCATGGCAAAACACATGGAAGCTCTAAGCGAAATGCCACGAGTTGGTCATAGTCCTGAGACCAAACAGGAGATCATTTCCTTAGCGGCAACGCTAAGGGACTTGGCGAATATCTGGGAGGGTGTCGCCATGCGATAGCCAAAAAAAATGCCCCCCCGGTGACGGCACCGGGGGATAACAAAGTCCAAAACTAGTTGGAGATACACTACTATGATTATTCTACCAAGCGCAACCTTTGACAGTGCAAGTGCATTACAACACCTAAGCCTATTAGGTTATCAGCCGGGCGATACAGCCCACGTAAGATTTATTCCAGGCAAGGGCTTCAGTTTAAGGGCTTTCAATAAAAGCTACCCCATTAACGCTATCCCTTGGGAATACCTACACAAACTCCAAGGGCAGGGTTATGGCGTTTATGTGGCGGTCAACGGGGCGCACTCCGATAAGGACGTTTCCCACGGGCGGGCTTTATTCTGCGAGTGGGACAGCCTACCTAAGTCTGCTCAATGGGAAAGGTTACAGGAAATGGAAGCCGCCGGGTTTCCCCCCCCAACATTCTGCGTTGAGACCAGGAAAAGCATTCACGCCTATTGGACGCTAAGCGAGTCATTGCCGGTTGAAACTTGGAAGGCACTGCAAGCGGAATTGTTGCGCTTAACCGAGTCTGATCCAACCCTCAAAAATTCCAGCCGGGTTATGCGGCTCGCTGGGAGTTGGCATATCGCCGCCGGTGCTGATCCGGTGCATTGCCCCCTGCACTTGGGGACGGGGCAACCAATCACGCTTAGCCAACTGAAAAGCGGATTAAAGCGATTGGCACCCCCACCGGCACCACCGGCACCCGAAAACACGCAAACCATATCCCAAAAAACGCAAATGGAACACACGATAGATTTAATCCCCTTCTTAGCCAAAAACCACCAACTGTTAATCGAAACCGGGGCAAAAACTGGGAGCAGGAACGCTCGTGGTTATGCCCTAGCCTGCGATATGATTGGCGTGGAAAAATGGCTAACCGACAGGGGTTTTAGCCCACTACAAACGGGGTATGAACTGTTTCTAACCTATTGCCAACGGTGCCCTAGTGGTGACGGGTGGAGCAGTACCGAATGGGACAAAATCTGGCAATCCGCAGTAAATACAAACCCTAAACCTTGCTGTAGTGACAATGTACTATCTGCAAGGTTAAAGCGAATTGTGGGTGCAAAAGACGAGCCGGACGGTGAGCAACCCAGTAAGAAATCGGTTGCGAAACTGCTAATCGCCATTGCTGAATCGGAATGTGTTTTATGGCTGTCCAATGAGGGGGACGCATGGGCAGATATTTTTATTGACGGGGTGCGGCATTCTCACCCGGTTAGAAGTGCTAAATTCAAACGTTGGCTATCGGGGCAGTTGTGGCTACAACACGAAATGTCGTCCAACTCTGAAGCCATGCAGAGTGCCCTGCTGGTGCTTGAGAGTAAGGCAGATTTTGGCGGTGCCCCCAAACGTCCGGTTTTTCTACGGGTGGGGCAACATGACGGACATATATATATAGACGTTGGGGACGAGCGCAACCGGGCAATAGAAGTATCACCGCAGGGGTGGCGGGTGATTGAGTCCACCGAATGCCCGATTAGGTTTTATCGGGGCGACTCCCAGCAACCCCTGCCATTGCCCGTAGCCGGTGGTGATATTAGCGGGCTGTGGGACTTAATCCCCATTGCAAGTAACTACCGCAGGTTGCTGTTAGCGTGGTTGTCGTTTTGTCTAATTCCCGACGGGGCAAAACCAATACTCACCCTGCACGGCCCGAAGGGTGCGGGTAAATCAACCACTGCTACCGTCCTAAAGCGACTTGTCGATCCTGGCATGGCTGATTTATTGGCACAGGTGGGGGACACCCAAGCGATTGCCACCAATGCCCGCCGCCGGTTAGTCCTTGCCTACGACAACTTGTCGAGCTTATCCACCGCACAGCAAGACGCACTTTGTCGGGTGGCAACCGGTGCTAGTTTCACAGCCCGAAAACTCTACACCGACTTGGACGAGACGTTTTACACATTCACCCGCCCGCAAATCTTAACGGCGGTGGATTGTGTCCCCAGCCGAAGTGACTTATTAGACCGTTGTCTATTGGTGGCGGTGGATCGGATTGACGAGTCCCTGAGATTACCGGAATCCGAGTTATGGGCAAAGTTTGAAACTTTAGCACCGGCCTTACTGGGGGCGGTTTTGGATATGGTAGCCACCGGGCTGCGTAACCTATCCCAAGTCAACGAGCGATTGCCCCGCATGGCGGAATTTGCCAGGTTTGGGGTGGCGGCACTTGGGACGGAATTTCTTGACGAGTACCGCCAAAATATCGCCAATGCCGAAGTCGTGGCGGTGGAATCTAACCCCGTTGCCAGTGCCATACAGGAGTTGGTAGCCGCCGGTGACTTTGAAGGGACAGCCACGCAACTGCTGATCAAACTCCAAAACTTAACCGATTGCCCCAAGGTCGCAAAACTCACGAGCCGGGGACTGGGGCGGTTGCTCAATAGCCGGGCATTCACCCAAGACTTACTTGCAGTGGGGGTAAGCGTGGACAGCTACCGCAAAGCAGGGGGCAATCGTGAGCGCGGGTGGATTATCAAAGCCACCACCCAAGACGAGCCAACACCCGCACCACTGGGGAACAGTCCACCAAAAACCGGGACATTTGCCACCGAAAATCGTTCCTTAGTCCAAACACAAGAGTCAAACGGTGAAACTTTTTTCAACGGGGACATGGCACCAGATAACGAGGGATCGAAAACGTCCCAAACGTCCCTAACGTCCCAAACCCCGATAAACACGGACTCCAAGGGGGGGACATTATCCGGGACATTATCCGGGACATTATCGGAAAACGTCCCAAAAACGTCCCTATTATGTCCCTCTGACAATGTACAAAATGTCCCACCCCTAGAAAGCCCTGCCGGTGCGGGTTCTGGAAAAACTAACCTGCAAGACCGGGACATTAGGGACATTAGGGACGTTTTCCAAACCCCTCTATCTGGTGCAAGTAATGGAATGAAAAATCTTTCACAGGCAGACTCCTCTATTTGGACTAAGGAGCAAAAAACGGTGTCTCATGTCCCCCCTGCAAGTGGACAGCCACCAGTGAAGGCGGCGCAACAGTTGGCGGACTTCTTTGGTGGAAAGTTGATCCAGCCGTTAGACTTAACCCGGTTAATTGGCGATCACGTGGAATATCAGGGACGGGTTTACCGATTATTGGACTACTTACCGGTGAGTGGGTTTTGTCAGATTGACGGGGGTGGCGAAATTCTAATCGTCCCGGCGCACCAGGTCTCTATCCCCGATCCCTTCTAGCGGGGGAATTGGTGGCACCCCCACCACCGAAAAGAACCTACTTGGAGGGGCATGGGGTTTGCGTACCCACCTACCCGTGTACGCAAAAACTCGCCCAGTTTTGTACTAACGCCCCCCCGTAAAATGCCCAGCAAGGCACCTAAAACAAATCCCCCGATAGATTGCACCTGTAGGGGGGAAAACTCGCTGTGGGGCATTCTAGGCGGCAATCAGCAAAAACTTACCTAAAACCAAGGTGCACCTATAGCAATTAGATATATTCAACATTGATATACAGCGGTTGTACTAATCAATCGTTGCAACTAACAAAATACATACTTGCAAGGTTGTGTAATAACAATGTTTACGTCGGTTTAATCGTCACTTCACCCACCAACCGTACTGCACTTTTTGGGTACATAAAGGCACCCCCACCAGCGGGGTACTAGTGGGGGACATAGGCGGGTTACACCCCAGGACGGCAAGCTAGATTTTGCGGGTGAGAGCGATAAACACCGTAACCGCCATGTCTTTGATCAGTTCAGGCGGCAATCCTTCCATTTGCCCCTCCATTTCCTGATAGCAGGTTGTCAGCAGGTGGCAGTAACGGCTAACCGTATCCTGTGACGGCATGGTGTTGGGTGCCGCAGTCTTTGGTGGCGGGGGGACAGTTTCACCTTCTGGTGGGACTTCTAGCGGTTTGTATTTGCCGCCGTTGGACATTAAGACAATTTCCTCACCCTTGGAATAACTGCCAATAATATCGCCGGGTTTCCCCCATAGTTTGATCTCTTCTTTGTTGGGTAACTCCACCACGATATTGATCCGATCTCCGTACTGGGTGTTAAAAACCCGCCCCGCAGGAAATTTCACCCTACCCTTTACCAACGTAGCCATAATTTCACACTCCTAAGTGCATGGGTTGACATTGCAGACAATCCCCGCCAATCAAGGGACGGGCGGGGCATTGAATCAGTTAATCCAAGTGGCGGTGGATATAGTCGCTAATATGCGAGTATCCTTCACCTAGCAAACGCTGTAACTCAAACGCTTGATCCGAATTGAGAAAGTACGGCTCACTAAGCATGGCGGTGATTAGTTGGCGTAATAACTCAATGCCCGTGTCGTAGTATTTTTTGGTGTCCATTTTTGCTCTCCTACCATTCAAAATTTTTGAGAATTTCCCGCCAATCAGTAGGCGGTTTTGGTGCCGGTTTTGGCAGTGGCTTGGATTCCTGCGCCGGTGCCGTGGTTTTCTTTTTGCGAGTGGTTGCCATTGTGGTATCTCCTATTAGGTGAATGTGCCCCCAGCGGGATTGCCGGGGGCGGTGTGCATTAAACGTTGACGGTGCGATATGCCAGTTCCGTAAGTTCGTGACCGGCAATATCGTCCCCGTAGTCCCACCGGATCAAGCCCTCAATGAACTCAACTGGCGGGCGGTGCCACTTGATCTCGTAGGCATACTCGGTCAACCGTTCAGATTTGCGGGGGCGGGTGATACCCTCACCGTCGTTAAACTGTTGTCCGTCCGCCTTGGGGTAAGACCGCCATTTCCAATCGGGGCGACGCTTCAGAATGTGGCTGTAGAACTTTTCAGCAGATTCCTTATCAGGGAATCCAACGTACACAATATCTTTGCGCCGTTGAGCGTCACAGATTGACAAAATTCGGGGCGACCAGCGCACCCGGAAAATCCCAGGGGCAATCTGCCCAACCCTAGCCTTTAGCTTGGTAGCCATGAGAAACTCCTATTAGATAGAGAATGGAATGCGCCCCGGAATTTCACCGGGGCAATTTGTTTTAGCGGCGCAGTGCGGACTGGTACAGACTGCTCGTCAATTCACTAATCAAACCCAATTGTTTCACCGGCTCCAAGGTGGCAAACAGGCGGCGAATTTCCGCCAGCGTGTCCATTTCTTCGTCCGTGAAGTGCGGCGACCGGGGGGTCAAGTAACTTTGAATCCTCTCGCTCCTGTCCATAACAATCTCCAAAAAACTACAAGGGGTGGAAGGTGTTTAACCTTGGTGGGCACCTATGCTTTCCCTCTGGGGCGGTTGTTGCCGGGCTTGCCGCCTGCCCTATTTGATTTAACCTTCCATATCTTTAATATAACCGGTACACCGGTTAATGTCAAGTATATTTAGCCGGTTTACCGGTTAAGATTATTGATAGGTTGTGGAGTTTATGATAATGTGGACTTATAGCCGGTTTACTGGTAATAGGTGATAGAAATGGCAAGACGAGACATATACAAGGACGGCGTGGCAACCCGGTTTAAGCCGCAGGGTGAGATACCGCCGGGGGCAAGGATAGCTAAGCGACCGCTAACCGTAAAGGTGCTAGAGGAACTGGATACCGTTATCCGTGCCTTGCCGGAACCTTCAGCATGGCTACGGCGGGTAATCACTGAAGCCGCTAAGCGTGAATTATTGGAGCAACCGCCGGGGACTGCCAGCGAAAATTCACCACCACCGGCACCACCGGGTAGTCCCCCGCCGGTGGATAAATCGGAAGTGATCGATCTACTGGACACGGCACTAACCATGACCAAAGTCAAAGACATTAAACCCCTGCTAGAGAAAATACGGGGACTGCTAACCTAACCCACCACCATTTTTAAGGGATAGCATTAGGGATAGGCGAAAAGCAGTACAAACCTAAAACCCTTGCTATGACGGGATTATAGGGTAAACTTATAGTCCCCTATTCTCCATAACCCCAACGTCCCACCTTGTACCGCCACACCACCCTTAGCCGTGAGAGGGTTAGCTGCCACTGCCCAAGTGAACGTCTTAACGTTCCGGCACCCGATAACTACTGGGCACCGTGACCGAGGATAGTCCGGCCAATGCCCGCAGATTTTGACTGCGCACCAGTTCGGTAAAGGTTAGACCCCGCCGTTCCAACTGGGCTTGGCGTTCGATGGCTTCGAGTAAGGCTCGGGCTGCTGCCACTTCTGTGTATCCCCGCCGTTGGGCGATGGTAAGGGCATGCTCATCCGCTTGCAATTCGTAGGCCGGGGAACGGTAACTCCTCAGTAATTGGCGCAGGGCCACACCCGCCAAGGCAGCCCCCACCAGCACGCCCACGCCATCCCCCTGCACCCCCTGCAACGCCACCGCCACCCCCCCGGCCAGAACCAAGCCCTGGAACCAACCGGGACGGAACCAGGTTATGCCCCGCAGCCAACGGTCCGTCCGCAAAAACAGTAAATCCCGTTGGGGTTCACTCAGGTTTTGCCAGAGCTGGAAGTTGATGGAGACCGGCCATTCGGTGCGCCAGGGCCAGGGAAAGGGGGCCGTCAGCACTTCCGTTTGTTGGGGCTGGGGAATCACCCGCAATTTCATCCGACTGCTGGCAGGGAGTAGGTCCAATAACCGCCCGATTTCTGCGTCCCGGTTAAATTCGTCCATCAGGAACCCCCTACCGTGATGGTGTCAATCACCTTTATTGTGCCATCCGGGTTGACCTGCCACACCTCGTACTCGCCCGCCACATCCCCTTGCGGGTCGAAATCCACCGCACTGCTGGCCCCTTGGTAATTGATGTCCTGCCCCTGCCGAATCAACTTAAGCCCCTCACACACATCCGTAACCGGAGTGCCGGGGGGATTGGCAACGGTAGCGATTTTGTCTCGCAGTTTTGCCCCTTGGTTCGCTTGCGCCGCCTGGGCCGCCAAAACAAGTACGGCGGTGGCATCCCAAGTGTTGGGGGCAAAGACATTGGGTTCCCGGTTGTAGGCCTGGCGGTAGCGCTGCTGAAAATCCTTTAACCCCGGCCCGGCGGCTGCGGGTGCCGTGCCGATCACCCCACTGATGATCCATTGCCCCTGGGGGGTTTTGCCCACCAACCGCGCCAACTGGTTGTCCTTCAACCCATCGGTCAACACCAGGGGAATGCGGGGGAAAAATCCCTGCTGAAAGGCCGAACGCATCACCAACGTACCGGTTTCCGGGTAGCCGACTAGGACCACCGCCTGGGGAGCGCGGCCAAATACCGCCCGCACCTCGGAATCGAAACTGGCACTTTGGGCCTCGTAAAACTGGGTGGCGACCACCTGCCCTTTGGTTTTGGCCAGCCCCTGCTGCAACGCCTGCGCCAAGCCCCGCCCGTAGTCGTTGTTAATTGCCAAAACACCCACCCGTTGCCAGCCCCGCTTTTGCAATAGCTGGGCTAACGCTTCCCCTTGGAAATTATCCGGGGGAGCCGTGCGGAACCAAAACCCCTGCAATTCCCCCTTTTTCGCCCGTTCGGTAAACACGGGACTGGTGCTGGCGGGGGAAATCATGACCACCTGCCCCCGCACGGCAATATCCACCGCCGCCCCCGATACCGCACTGCCTGCCGCACCCACCACACCTGCCACTCGGTCCACCTCCACCAATTTGGTCATGGCACTCACCCCCGCGCTTGGCTGGGTCTGGTCATCCTCGGCCAGCAACTGCACCGGCTGGCCGTTGACCCCACCGCAGTCATTCACCGTTTTGACCAATAAACTGGCCGCATCCTGCATCCCCGGCCCAAACTGCGCCAAATCCCCACTCAAGGGCAACAGCGTCCCCAATTTCAGGGCATTACCCGCCGGTTGACAGCCGGTGACGCCCACAACCAGTAGCCAGAGCCAACGCCCCACCCCCTGCCTTGCCGTTTGCCTGCCCATACCTACGTGACCTCCGCAACCCGGTGACTGCCCGCCCCCCCTCCTTTGGAAAAAAATTCTACCAAACCCCCATCAATCCGACTCTTGAGCGATCTGCCGACATAGCAGTAGCACCGGGAGCATCCCCACCACCACCAAGGCCAAAGCCGGTCCTGCCGCCTCGATGATCCGACTGTCCTGGGCATAGCGGTACACCCGAATCGCCAACGTGTCGAAATTAAACGGACGAATGATCAGGGTCGCCGGTAACTCCTTGGCCACATCCACAAACACCAAAATCCCTGCACTGGCCAACGTACCTGCCAGCAGAGGCCCATGCACCCGCACCACCGTACTCCAGGGGGGATGCCCCAGGCTGCGCGCCGCCTCATCCAACTCCGGGGCAATCCGCGCTAACCCCGCCTCCACCGCCCCCAACGCCAACGCCAAATACCGCACCAGGTAGGCAAAAATCAGCGCCGCCACCGTCCCTCCCACCACCAGACGCCCCAGGATTTGGTCCACCCAGCCCAACACCCCCAACACCCCTACGGCAATCACCGCCCCCGGCACCGCATAGCCCATGGCCACCAAGCGGGTCAGCCCCGGCAACAGCCCCCCAGGAAACAACCGCTTGCCATAGCCCCAAAACAACGCCAACAGCAAGGCCAACCCCGCACTCACCGTTGCCAACGTGCAGGTATGCCGCACCGCCTCCCAAAACGACGCATCAAACGTCTCCGTCCGGTAACGCACCGCCAATTCCAGCAGCACCCCCCCCGGCAGCCCAAACCCCAACAGCACCGGCAGGCCACAGACCAACCATGCCCCCACCACCGCCTGGCCACGCAGCCGCACCCGCACCACCTGCCCCCCCTGCGTCTGGGTATAACGCACCTCCCGCCGTGCGTACACCTCCAGGACCACCAACCCCAAGACCACCAGCAGCAAACACACCGCCAACTGGGTAGCCGCCACCCGTGACCCCAGATTAAACCAGGTGCGATAAATGCCCGTGGTGAACACCGGCACCCCGAAATAATCCACCACCCCAAAATCCGCCAGCGTTTCCATCAACGCCAGAGCCACCCCCGCCATCACCGCCGGACGCGCCAAGGGCAGGGCCACCCGCCAAAACGTCCCCCACCGCCCCCAGCCCAACAGCCGACTGGCCTCCAGCAGGGGACGGGACTGCTGGCGAAAACTCACCCGCGCCAACAAATACACATAGGGATACAAGACACACACAAACAGGAGA
This sequence comes from Gloeomargarita sp., assembly GCF_053491055.1. Taxonomy (NCBI): domain Bacteria; kingdom Bacillati; phylum Cyanobacteriota; class Cyanophyceae; order Gloeomargaritales; family Gloeomargaritaceae; genus Gloeomargarita; species Gloeomargarita sp. The sequence goes on along the minus strand of NZ_JBRCEP010000066.1, from coordinate 8,282 downwards.
ATGGCCCCTGGCAGCGAGCGGATATTGGGGAACCAATACTGCCCCACCGTCCAGCCCGTCACCCGCCGCAACCAGCTTTGCACCGGCCCAAACACCTCCAGCCATTCCGCATAGGCCAACGCCAGCACATAGGCAGGCGCCGCAAAAGGCAACACCAACGCCCATTCCCAAAAGCCCCGTCCCGGCCAGTCACACACCCCCACCAGCCAGGCAGTCGCCACCCCCACCACCGCCACTCCCAACCCCACCCCCACCGCCAGAACGAGCGTATTGACTACATATTCCGGCAAAACCGTACTGAGCAAATGCTGCCACACCTCCGGCTGCGGGTCGAACACACTGGCAAGCACCACCAGCAACGGCACCAGAAACACCCCTGCCAACCACACCCCCCCCACCACCACAGGGAAGCCACCCACCGATGCCAGCGCCCCATCCTGAACTACACTAAAAAAGACCCTCTCGCAACTATTGAACTTATTTTGCAACAAAAGCGGCCTATGTCATGCCCGGACTTACTGCGTCTTGACCAGGTGGGTTATCGCTTTCCCCGCCAGTCCCACGACACGCTTACCGACATCAGCTTTACCCTAGCCCCCGGCGAAATTCTCGGCTTATTGGGATCATCCGGCTGTGGCAAAACCACGCTATTGCGACTTATTGCCGGTTTTGTGGCGCCCACAAGCGGTACCATTTCCCTGCACAACCAAATCGTCGCTGGCGCCGGGCAATGGGTGCCCCCCGAAGCCCGCCAACTGGGCATGGTCTTTCAGGATTACGCCCTTTTTCCCCACCTGGACGTGCGCCGCAATCTGGAATTCGGGCTGAGGAAACTGTCTTCTTCCCAGCGCAGCGAGCGGGTGCGGCAGGTCTTGGCCCTAGTGCAGCTTACCGGTTATGAAAGCCGCTATCCCCACCAACTCTCTGGCGGCCAACAGCAGCGGGTGGCCCTGGCGCGGGCTTTAGCCCCCCAACCCCGGCTATTACTCCTGGACGAACCCCTATCCAACCTCGATACCCAGGTGCGGCAACAACTGCGTTTAGAAATCCGGCGCATCTTGAAAACCACCGGCACCAGCGGCATTTTTGTCACCCACGACCAGGAGGAAGCCTTTAGCGTCTGCGACCGAGTGGCGGTCCTCCATCGGGGCAAAATCGAACAGATGGGCACCCCCGCCGAACTCTACCAAACTCCGGCATCACGCGTTGTCGCCCAACTGGTCACCCAGGCCAATTGGCTCCCGGCGACCCCCCAAGGCAACGGGACTTGGCACACCGAAATTGGCCTTATTCCCGGCCCCGATCCCGAACCCCATCTGCTGAGCGGTTGCGAACTCATGATCCCCCAGGAGAATGTCACCTTGGAGCCAGACGAACAGGGGAACGTCCTCATCCGGGATCGGCAGTTTTTGGGGCGGGAATACCGCTATTGCCTCAGCACCCCTTCGGGACGGGAATTGCACGCGCGGGTGCGGCATGAAGTGGCCATACCGGTGGGAACCCGCGTCCGGTTACAGGTCAAACCCCAAGGCGTGCAGGCATTTCCGGCCCTGGAGTAAAGCCTTCGCCGCCGCCGTGAACCCCCAGTGGCTATGGAAACGGTAGGCACCGGGAACTCACCCTGGGGGGGATGCCCCGTGGCGGTCACCCCTGCTGCGTGGGTGCAGATGAAATGCCAGGGCTGTCGCTGGCGCTAGAGGTTTTCGCGCCAGCCTGTGAAACATTGCCGTTGGTCAATTTCGGCAGTAATTGCTAGGTAAAGGTAAAAAGCCATCAAACATGAGTACGGACACGGAAGGGTGGAATCTTAAGATTTTGCGGGTTTGTGCTAAAAGGTGCATCTAATGATACAAAGCATGGTCATTGAGGCGCCGCATGCTCACTGATATAGCTAAGCATACAAAGATTGACATGATATGGGTCGTTGGGCGTATCCCCACAATGGCGTAGCCATGAATCTTCAGGCGACAACCTTAACCTACCTAGCTATAAAAGGTGCATCTAATGATACAAAGCATGGTCATTGAGGAGTTAAATTCTCATTTATTTCAAACAAGTTTGCAACCTTCGCCTTTACCTGTAAACCCCGTCCTCGAAGGAGTGATTATCAGTGCCTCAAAGCGTTGCATCTTCTTGCGAAGCAACTATAAAAATTTTCTCATTAGACATTTTGCCTGAAACGAATTTATGAACTTTTGTTGCAGAGTTCCACACTGTTGGTACGAAGCAACATTTGCTAATCAGCTAGAGCCTGGGTAATGGGTGCCAAAGGCGGATTGTACAGCACCTGCAATGGCAGGACAGAACGACTCAACTGCCGGGCATAGGCTGCGGTGAGAAACGGAGCAAATTCCGCTTGCTTAGCGACATACACCTGACTAAACGCCAACGCCAAAACCTTCAGATACATCTGCGCCACTTCGGGAGCCGGGCCAACCACGTCCGCCGGCAGGGGAATGCCCCCTGTACTCCCCCCCACAATGGCAAAATGGCTTGCCCCCTCCATGACTGCCAAATACCGCTGGGCACTCCCTAGCCAGGTAAACGGCCTAATTTGTTCATACAACGACGGGGCGGCAATATCCTGGGTAGCGGTCACAAAAAATGTGGGGATTTTCACCTGCGCCAAACCACTGGCCCCAAACAAGGCACTGCCCACCGGGTTGACCGCCATTACCGCCACGACCCGCTCATCCCGAAACTGCACCGGTGGATTTTGTAAACGTCTCCCAGGACATTGTAATAACAGTGACAGGTTAAGGCTCACCCCTTGCCACGCATCGGTGCAAACTTGGGTCAAATGCGCCAGATTCAACCGGGCACCTGCTACCGCCAACGCCGTGTAACCCCCGTAGGAATGCCCGAGAGCCGCGACCTGCTTCAGATGCAAAGCCTGGGCAAAGGGGGGTTGGGCGGCCAAGGTGTTCAAAGCCAACGTCACATCTAAGGGACGATGCACCAATTCCTCCGGGACGATGTACTCCGGTTCTTTCCCCGCCAACACCCGTTGCAATTTTTGGGCATCACTGCCGGGATGTTCCGGTAAAATCACCCCCAAGCCATAGGAAGCCAAATGCTCGGCCAGGTAGGCAAAATTCTGGCGGCTCTCCCCCAACCCGTGGGAAATCAGAACCGTCGGGGCATGCTGGCGGTTGGGCAGGTAAACGGTTACGGGGAGCGTCCGTTGGCGGGTGGAGTCGGTGAGGGTCAATTCCTGCACCTGCCACAGGAACGGGCCGGGCTGGGTGAGGTTGGGTAAATTGGCAGGCAATTTTTGGCGCGCCTGGTGGTGAAATTCCTGAGTTAACACGGCAAAAACCCCATTCACCTGGGCGATGTAGCGATTCACCTGGTTCATAACGGCTAGGCCCCGCACCAGATTCAGGCGCATGGTTGTTCCGGGAAATGCCTGGATCACCCGCAAAAAAGTCACTCCCCCCGGTTGTTTGGCGGCTTGTACCAGAGCCGTTTGCAGGGCGGTTGCCCCATTTTCCCCCTGGGCGGTCTGCACGACCTGACCGAGTTGCGACAGGAGTACCTGACCCGTAGAGGTGCCAAAAATCCGGGCCACCGTATCCGCATTCACAGGAAGGGGTTGCTTGAGGGTCGTGACCAGCCGTTCCAATTCCTGGGGAGGCGCCTGCGCGACCAAGGGCTGAAATTGGCTTGGCACCTGCCCGGTTTTGATGTAGGTTTCCAGGTCCGCCACCGCCACCGGCAATTCCAACCCCCCGAAACTGAGGATAATGGTATCGGCGGCGTGTCCTTTCATCCCCCACAGGGAAAACAGCCCTGCTCCCGCCACCGCCCAACGCCACCGTCGCACGCTTCCCATGAACGGCAATCCCCTACCACCAACTCCCCCTAGCAGGATACCCTTTTTCGCCCTATGGTTCCCCGCCTTCCCCCTTTGATTGCGCAACTGCGCCAGTTGGCCCAGGGCTACCGGGGTTTTCATACGCCAGGACATCAACGGGGGCAGGGAGCACCGGCAATCCTGCGGGCATGGTGGGGCGAAGCGGTCTTCACGGCAGATTTGGCAGAAATTCCCGGCTTGGACAATCTGGGGCAGCCGGAGGGGGTTTTGCGGGAGGCTCAAGGGCGGGTAGCGGAGATTTTTGGGGCGGCACATAGCTGGTTTTTGGTGAATGGGGCGACGGCGGGAGTTTTAGCCAGTTTACTCGCTGTGCATCGAGAAAATGGGTGCGTCATTTTGCCCCGACAGGTTCATCAATCGGTGATTCACGGGTTAATTTTAACCGGTGCTAAACCAATTTTTATCCTGCCGGAATGGGATGCACAACAGCAGGTGTGGGGGGGGATTGATCCCGGAAAATTAAAAGCAATTTTAGCCTCAAAAAATCAAGGTTCAATTAACGCATTAGTATTAAATTCTCCCACCTATAAAGGAGTGTGTGGCCCGGTTGCTGAATGTATTGAAATGGCTCATGAATACGACATTCCTGTCATTGTGGATGAGGCGCACGGTGCTCATTTCCCGTTTCATCCCCAGTTACCCGCTTCTGCCTTGACCTTGGGGGCTGATGTCGTCATTCATTCTACCCATAAGGTGCTCACTTCTTTAACCCAATCAGCCCTATTGCATCACCAAGGGCAGCGCATTGCTCCCCAACGGATTGGCCAATGTTTGCGTCTGGTGCAATCGAGTAGTCCCAGTTATTTACTATTGGCCTCTTTGGTAGCGATGGCAGAACAGATGGCTGAACAGGGAGAAGCCCTATTTGACCACCTATTAACGCAACTAACTTGGTTTGTGCCGGCCATTAACCGTATCCCCGGTTGCCATACCCTAAAAATTAACACCGACCAAGTTGGCTTTACGACCCAAGACCCCACCCGTTTGGTTCTGCAAACTCAGGAATTAGGCATGACGGGGTTTAGGTTGGATGAATTACTACATAAACAGTATCAAATTACAGCAGAATTCCCCGACTATGCGGATTTAACCTTTATTTTGTCCCCCAGCCACACCGAGGCGGACTTGCAGAGCATGGTGCAAGCATTGCAGGAAATTAGTGCCACACAGTTAGGGAAACCCTTAACGCTCCTGCCCCCATTGCCACCCGTGACCGAGCCGGTTATGTCGCCTAGAGAGGCATTTTTTGCAACTCAAAGCGTGCTGCCTTGGCATGAGGCAATCGGGCGGATCAGTGCCGCGACCGTCAGCCCCTACCCACCGGGAATACCGCTACTGCTGCCGGGAGAACGGATTACGCCCGAGGTAGTGGAGTATCTTCAGGAAATTGACCGACTGGGCGGGCAGATTGTGGGGTGTGATGGCGACAAAAAAATATCAGTCGTTAGTAACTCGTAAACATCCGAATCAAATACCCCAAAAACATGCCGATCATTAGGGCAACCAACTGTCCTGAACTCACAAAATTGCTCCAGGCGTTGCTAATATCTGCCAAAATATCCGGGCTGGATTGCTGGGCAAAAATCACCCACAAACTAATGCCAAAGAGTCCAGGGTACAGAATGTATTTCATGGCGCTGCGTTTCATCCCGATACCTCACCAACACCTTGCCTTACCACTCCATAGAATAAACGTAAGCTTCGCTGGCCGTAAATTGGGGGCACGTTCTCCTGGGGGGCCTTCTCTGGATGAGCTTAAGCGTGCGTCGGGGTGCTCCGGGACGGGGATGCCTGCGCCTTGCATAAACCACCCCACCGTAAGACGGCCCTGCAGTTAGCAAGCCGACCCCCGTACACGGCGGGATATAGGGGGGGTCTATAGCAACCCTAATCGCCTGTTACCAGTGCCTTAGAAACCGTTTCTAGCGTCCGTAGAATTATAGCATTGCGCTATCCCTCCCCACCGTATAGACTGCCGCCACCGCTTTTTCATCCGCACCTGTAACCTTTGGGGAGACAAAGCCCGCTTGATTTTAACCGCCGGATGATTACACAACAGATAAACTTTTCTGTCTGTACCAGTAACATTTACAGCGACAAAATATTTACGGCGACAAAATTTTCGGGTGATTGACTCCTTTTAAAAACCACAGAGTACAGGCGACTTCACACGCACAGGGTATAATTCCAACTATGGGATGGGGGAATGGCAGTGACCATAGCAAAGGTGCCAGATGCGTTGGGGCGGTTCGGACGGTTCGGGGGAAAGTACGTCCCGGAAACCCTGATGCCTGCCCTGGCAGAACTGGAACAAACGTATTACCAATGTAAAGACGACCCCGACTTCCAATCCGAATTACAGTTTTTGTACCGAACCTATGTGGGGCGGCCCACCCCCTTATATTTTGCCGAACGTTTGAGCGCCCATTACGGCCATGTGCTTATCTATCTGAAGCGGGAGGATTTGAACCACACCGGCGCGCACAAGATTAACAATGCGCTGGGGCAGGTGCTTCTGGCGCGACGGATGGGCAAACGGCGCATTATTGCCGAAACCGGGGCAGGACAGCACGGGGTGGCAACGGCGACGGTGTGTGCCCGCTTTGGCCTGGAATGCGTGATTTATATGGGCGTGCAGGATATGGAGCGCCAAGCCCTGAATGTGTTTCGGATGCGGTTGCTGGGGGCGACGGTACAGCCGGTGAGCAGCGGGACGGGCACGCTCAAGGATGCCACCTCAGAGGCGATTCGGGATTGGGTGACGAATGTGGAAAGTACCCATTACATCCTGGGTTCGGTGGCAGGACCCCATCCCTACCCCATGCTGGTGCGGGATTTTCAGAGTGTGATTGGCAGAGAAACCCGGCAGCAATGTGCGGAATTGTGGCAAGGTCTGCCGGACATTCTCCTGGCGTGCGTGGGGGGTGGGTCGAATGCGATGGGCTTGTTTTACGAATTTATCTCGGAGCCGACGGTGCGCCTGATTGGGGTAGAGGCCGCCGGCGAGGGCATTCACACGGGCAGACACGCCGCTACCTTGACCCAGGGGCGGGTGGGGGTCCTGCACGGGGCGATGAGTTATCTGTTGCAAGACGACCAAGGGCAGGTGGTGGAACCCCATTCCATCAGTGCCGGGTTGGACTATCCAGGGGTGGGACCCGAACACAGCTATCTCATGGAAACCGGGCGGGCCACCTACGTCAGCGTCACGGATGCGGAAGCCCTCGCCGCTTTCCAACGGGTGAGCCGCTTAGAGGGCATCATTCCCGCTTTGGAAACCGCCCATGCCTTGGCTTACCTGGAAACCCTGGCGCCCCAATGTGCCCCCGGCACGCGGATTGTGGTTAACTGTTCTGGACGGGGGGATAAGGATGTGCAAACGGCGATGAAGTATTTACAGTTCACTTGAGCAAAACCGTCACCAACTGTGGAAAACGAATAATCAATACCATCAAAACCAATTGCAACCCGATAAAGGGAATCACGCCCCGATAAATCTGCCCGGTGGTCACGGTGGGGGGCGCCACACTTTTGAGATAAAACAGGGCAAACCCAAACGGTGGCGTTAAGAAAGAAGTTTGTAAATTCGCCCCCAACAACACCCCAAACCAGACCAAATCCGTCCCCAATTGTTGTGCCGCCGGGATGAGCAAAGGCACAACAATAAAAGCAATTTCAAAAAAATCAATAAAAAATCCCAACAGAAACACCAACCCCATACTAAAGAACAGAAAACCTGCCCGTCCCCCCGGCAAATTCAACAGCAATTCATACACAAACTGATCCCCATGCAATCCCCGAAACACCAAACTAAACGCCGTTGAACCAATCAAAATCATCATCACCAAACTGGTCGTTCGCACCGTCGCTTCACAGGCCCGCCACCCCATCGCCCAAGACAATTTGCCCTCCCAAGCCGCCAACAGCAACGCCCCCAAACAGCCCACCGCCCCGGCTTCCGTCGGCGTGGCAATGCCAAAAAAAATACTCCCCAACACCAACAACACCAATCCCAAGGGGGGAACCACCGCTCGGAGCAGATTGGTTAACGGTTCTTTGGGTAAATCCACCAAAGCAGGAGCCAGATGGGGGCGGAAATACGCCAGAACCAACGTATAAACAATATACATAAGTGTCAGGGTCAACCCCGGCAGGAGCGAACCCACAAACAAATCCCCCACCGACACCCCCAACTGGTCACCCAGGACCACCAGCACCACACTGGGCGGGACGATCTGCCCCAGCGTCCCCGAAGCGGCAATCACCCCGGTCGCCAATTCCGTTTGATAGCCGTAGCGCAACATCACCGGCAGGGAAATCAGCCCCATTGCCACCACCGTTGCCGCCACCACCCCCGTTGTGGCCGCCAGCAAGGCCCCCACCACAATCACCGCCACCCCTAGCC
>NZ_JBRCEP010000065.1:0-5100 GCF_053491055.1 Gloeomargarita sp. | reverse complement strand
CCCGTTCTCAATGAAACTTATCACCTTCTTCCGTAAATCCAGGCTGTAACACATTCTGATTCTCCTCCTTGATGCTCACCTTCCTCCCCATCTTACACCCTCCTCTCATAAAATGTTGCATTTTCAATAAAAATGACTATAATCCATTTACACGTACATGAATCTTAGTGCCGTATCCCCTTTTTTTTCCGCAGCACACGCGTGTGCACGAACCATCGTCGGATCAAGAATCAAATGCTCTAAATCGGGGTCTTCAATAAAATACTTGAACATTACCCCAAAACGACGCCACCGCTGAAATCTTTGCTAAACTGCAGACCATTTGCCATAAGTTTCCGGGAGATAACGCCAAGGGGCGCCAAAGCCATCCAGAGAACCGCTTCAATCAACCGTTTACATCCTGCTTCGTTATCTTTTAACCGAATTCAATGCTCGACAAAAATCTGCAGAAAGCCTTCAAGGAACCGGTGCCTCCTTCACGCCTGTACTGCCATTGGATGGCGCCGTGTGCGTGTTACAGCCAAATGGTTTGCCAATGACCGTGCCAGTAAGGGACACACAAAAAGAAGCGGGCGATGGGACTCGAACCCACGACGTTCAGCTTGGGAAGCTGACATTCTACCACTGAATTACGCCCGCAGTAAGCAACTATCATAGCATTTTCTCGCTCGCTGGGGGACAGGTAATCAACACCTTATCCACCCGGTTGCCGTCCATATCCACAATTTCAAACTCCAACCCGCCCCATTCAAAGTGTTCCGCCACCTGGGGAATATGCCCCAGATGGTCAATAATCAACCCGGCTAGGGTGTGATAGGAAGGATTTTCCGGCAATTCGGCGATGGGAAACAACTCCTGGAATTTGTCAATGCCCAACAGGCCGTCCACCAACCAGGAACCGTCTTCCCGCTGGATTGCCCCCGGCTCATCCGCATCATCCACCGAAGGAATATCCCCAATCAAGGCTTCCAGAATGTCCTTGAAGGTGACCAACCCCTGAATGACCCCGTATTCATCCACCACCAGGGCCATCGGCGACCCCGACTGGCGCAAGAGTTCGAGCACTTTGAGGGCATGGGTATTTTCCGGGACATACAGGGGCGGGCTGAGATGTTGGGTCAGGTCGAAGGGTTGATTTTGAATCGCCTGCGCCAACAAATCGTGGGCAGAAACAATCCCCACCACATGGTCTAAATCCCCCTGACATACGGGGAAACGGGAATAGGGATGTTCGCAAATTTCTTTTTGATTTTCGCTGGGCGAATCTTCCAAATCGAGCCAGACAATATCCGGGCGGGGCGTCATCAGGGCGCTAATGCGTTGATCCCCCAGGCGAAAGACCCGCTCGACCAAGTCCTGTTCCGATTCGGCAAAAGTGCCCGCTTCTGTGCCCTGTTGCAGGAGCAATTTAATTTCTTCTTCGGAAACCTGGGGTTCTTGCACCGGGCGAATGCCCAACAGCCCCAACAGCGCCTGGGCAGACATACTCAACACCGTCACCAGGGGCGACATCCAGCGGGATAACCGGTCTAAAAGGGGGGCCATCGCCATCGCAATCGGTTCGGGGTAGCTCAAGCCCACCTGTTTGGGCACCAATTCCCCCAAAATCAGGGCAATATAGGTACTCCCTACGGCCACCAACAGGGTCGCCACCACCGGCGCATAGGTGGTCAACCAAGGAATTTGGGTTAAACTGACTTCCAAGTTATTCCCCAAGGTGGCTTCCCCGAAGGCCCCAATCAGGATACCAATAAGGGTGATCACGATTTGGATGGTCGAAAGCATGCGGGTGGGGTTGCTCGCCAGTTCCAAGACTTTTTGGGCGCGGACATTGCCCTCATTCGCCTGCTGCTGGAGCCGTGCCTTGCGGGCGGAAATGATTGCCAGTTCTGACATGGCAAACAGACCGTTGACCAGGCTCAGGGCAAGGATAAGGCCAAGCGCAGACGAAGCGTTCATGTATAAAGGGTTAGGAAGCCACCCTAGTACCTCATTATGAACCCAGCCCGCACGATTTGTCTCGGCTTTCTGTTGGTAATTGGGGTGGGCACGCTGCTGCTGTGGTTGCCCCTGGCGACCCAGGCGCCGGGCTGGAACTCGCTCCTGACGGCTTTATTTACCGCAACGTCGGCGGTCTGTGTCACGGGTCTATCCGTGGTGGATGTGGGCACCCATTACTCCTGGGTCGGACAGGTGATCCTGTTGCTTTTGATTCAAATTGGCGGGTTGGGCTACATGACCTCGATGACCCTGTTGATGCTCCTGTTGGGACGGCGGTTTCGGCTGCGGGATAAATTGGCGATGCAACACGCTTTGGATCAAAGTGGCATTGGCGGCATCAGCCGGTTGTTGCGCTCGATCTTGATGGCTACGGTGGTCATTGAAGGCTTGGGTATGGCGATTCTCCTGCCCCTGTTTGTGCCGCGATTTGGGTTTTGGGCTGGTCTATGGCATAGTCTATTCCACAGCATTAATGCGTTTAACAATGCCGGCTTTAGTCTCTTTGCCAATAGTTTTGTGGACTATTACAATTCGCCCCATTTGGTGATGACCACCACGACGTTAATTATTTTGGGGGGCATTGGTTATCAGGTGATTTTGGAAGTTTATTTGTGGGTCAAGGCGGGCTGTCCCCGGCGTACCAATTTTAGTTTGAATACCAAGGTCGTCCTCACCACAACTGCTTTTTTATTGCTGTTGGGCACGGTATTTTTCCTGATGATTGAGGGACACAATCCTCAGACCCTGGGGGCGATGGGTTGGCAAGACCGGCTGTGGGCTGCTTGGTTTCAGGCGGTGACGGCGCGGACGGCGGGTTTTAACACGATTGATATTAGCCAAATGACGGTTACGGGTTTGTTTTTGCTGATTATTCTCATGTTTATTGGGGCAAGTCCGGGCGGCACCGGGGGGGGGATCAAAACGACAACCATACGGCTGTTGGTGCAGGCGACGCGGGCGATTTTGCGCGGCCATGAAGAGGTCACGCTGTTTGAGCGGGAAATTCCGCCGCTGTTGATTTACAAGGCGATTGCGGTTTTTATGGGTTCGATGGGCTTGGTGCTGGTCATGCTGTGTTTAATTTCTCTGACCGAAGCGCAGCAGGAATTTACGTTTTTGCAGTTGTTTTTTGAGGTGGTTTCTGCCTTTGCGACGGTGGGACTGTCCACAGGGATTACGGCGGGGTTGACCCCATCGGGGAAGTTATTGATTATCCTGACGATGTACGCTGGCCGGGTGGGGGTGCTGATCCTGATGGCGGCCCTGTTTCGCGAACCCCGTTCCCTGCGTGCCCATTACCCCCAGGAGACTTTTTTGGTAGGGTAGAGAAAGGCTGCGGGTCATGCTATGCAAACCTTTTGGAACCGCCGTCGGCACCAGACACGCCAATTTGCGGTGATTGGCTTGGGTCGGTTTGGTCGGGCGGTTTGCTCGACGTTGCGGAGTATGGGGTGTGAGGTGTTGGCGGCGGACCGGGAAGAACATTTGGTTTTGTCTGCCTCTGAGGAGAAGGTGGCTGACCATGCCATCCAACTAGACAGCACGGACCCGGGTGCGCTCAAAGAGGCGGGGATTTTGGAGTTTGAAACGGTGATTGTGGCCATTGGCAATTACATTCAAGAAAGTGTGGTGACGACCTTGAATTTGAAAGAGGGCAATGTCCCCTATATCATCGCCAAGGCCTCGACGGATATTCATGGCCGTTTGTTAGAAAAAGTGGGGGCGACGCGGGTGGTTTACCCGGAGAAACAAATGGGGGAACATCTGGCCCGGTCGTTGGTGCGTCCCAACATCATTGAACGGTTGGAACTGGACCCGGAAAATAGCATTGTGGAGGTGCGGGTGCCGGAGGCATTTGTGGGCAAAAGTATTGTGGATTTGAAACTCCGCAATGAGTACGGTGTGAGTGTGATTGCGGTGGGTCGGCAGGGTTCCCATTTTGAAATCAATCCCAATCCCACCATGCCGTTGGAAGCCGGGATGATTATGTGGGTTATTGGCAGCAACCAAAGCCTCAATCGCATTATGGATTTGGGCCAGTGAAGTGGCAGTGGTGGCCTTGGGTCTGGGTGCTGGTGGCGGGGTGTACGGCAGCGCCTTCGGAAATGAGGACTGCGCCCCAGATGGCGCCAGCGGCTCCTGAAACGGCTACCTTGACCACTGCCCCCCAGCAGAAGGCCATCCCCCTGGCCTTGTACCAGCCACAACTGGCGCGCAAGGCGGTTCTTGCCTTGGAAGTGGCGGATGCGGAAGCTGCCGGTCAGCAGGTCATCCGGTGGACGCGGGCGGTGGGGGGAGAACTGCTGAACCTGAGCGATAACGGGGTCAAAGGCGAGGTACGCCGGTTGACCTTGGCGGTGCAGGTTCCGGCGACGCGCTTGGAGGAACTGTTGGGGCGATTGAGTACGCTGGGGAAGGTGGCGCAGCGCGAGGTCACCGCCGAAGATGTGAGCGACCAACTGGTGGATGTGGGGGCGCGGTTACGGAATTTGCGGCAAGCGGAAGCCCTGCTGTTGAAAATCATGGAGCGGTCGGGGTCGGTGGCCGACGTGCTCAAAGTCACCCAGGAATTGACTCAGGTGCGCGAGCAAATTGAACAACTAGATGCCCAGCGGCTCAACCTGCAAAATCGGGTGCGTTACGCGCAGATACAGGTGTATCTCACCACACCGCCTGGGGAACCACCGCTGCCTTCGGTGGGAGAGCGGTTGGGGAAAACCTGGCAAGCTGCCACGCGGGCGCTGGGCCAGGTCACCCTTGGCGCTATGGAGTTGGCGCTGTGGCTGGTGGTCTTTAGCCCCTTTATCCTGGGGCTGGGTTTCCCCCTGGCTTGGCTGACCAAACGGCTGGGGCGCTCGTTCCACCTACGCACGCCGCCGCCCAAGCCATAGATGCTCGTTCATTCGTTAAATTAGGCTGCGAGAGTCGGTCACGGCAACGAGTGAAAACCTTGAAGTTTTATAGTCATTTCGGTTTAGAATGCGACACTAACTTGTGCAATAATTACGAATGATTTCATCAATGGTGGTGCCAGGAGGAGCATACATCCACAATCTTTTTAATGCGCTAAAGTCATGCTCAATAGCATTGAGGTCTGGG
>NZ_JBRCEP010000064.1:0-42712 GCF_053491055.1 Gloeomargarita sp. | reverse complement strand
ATGAGTGAAAAGGGAGAGATGCGTTCTTCTATTAACGAGCAGGATCATATACTGCCAGAAGTGTCATTTCCCACGGTGGAAACCTTGCGAGATTCTACTTGGGAAGGCTTCATTTATGTCCTGGGCAATCTTATGCGTACTCGCCGCTATGGTGCTCAGGAATCTCGTACTGGAACCATGACCAATCATATTGTGGGGATTGCCTTCTGTGACGGTGAAATCTTCAGTAATTTGTACTTTACTCAAGCGCTCTATGATGCCCTCAATGGAGACACAATGCAACCAATTGCTGACATACTAAAGGAGGCAACTACAGTGGCACAAAATCTGCTGCATCAAGAACCAGTGCGGAAACGCCAAGTTATTTTAGGTCAAGAACTGGATGAATTGTTGGCGGAGGTAACCAGTATTTATCAGGACGAAGAACATTTGCGTCATATATTGAACACTCTGTACGAGCAAACCAAAACTTATTCAGAAATGTATGGAGCAGCAGCTAAACAAGAGACAAAGAGAAGAACAAGCCGAAGGGAAGAATAGAACGTTATCCTACCCTATTTTTGAGAGGTATCCCCATGCTGTTTTACCAGTGTACTTTGACCCTCCACGATAACATTTTTTTTGCCACCCGCGAGATGGGCATCCTCTATGAAACAGAAAAGTACCTGCACAACTGGGCACTTAGCTTTGCTTTGTTTGAAACTACTCTTATTCGTAAGCCTTATCGTTTGCAGGGAGAAGGTGCTCAACGCCCAGGTTATTTAGAGGCAGAAAATGAGCAAAACCTTCTGGTACTCAATGAGCATGGTATTTATGTTTTTCCAGCACTGCCGTTACAGTGGTCTTATCAGGTTAATACCTTCAAGGCAGCTCAGGTTCCCTACTATGGTCAAACCAAACAATTTGGAGGTAAAAATTATCCAATGAACTACGGACGGGCTAAGGAATTAGCAGTTGGCAGTTGCTACCGAACTTACATTATTGCTAAGCAACCCATTTCCACTCCCCGCTGGATACGCTTAGGTAAATGGGCAGCCAAAATTCAGGTGGATGTCCAACTATTGCCTTCAGAGGTGATTCAGCAAAGGTCTGGTGAATATTCTTGTAACCATCCATTGAATCCCATTGATCTTCCTTGTTCTACTCGTTTATTGCTTTATAACCGGATTGTAATGCCACCTGTGAGCTTGATTAGTCAGGCACGAATTTCTGGAAATTATTGGCAAATTTCTAAACCTGATCATTGGGCTGACTCCTATAACCTGTTTCCAGTTTGTTTACCTAGCGGAGTTGCCTATGGAGCTAACCTTGTCACCTCAAGTTAAATCCACTGCCCTGCATACAGTGGTGATCCATCTAAGCGTTGCTGATGATGGGATTTTGCCTATTGGTTGTGGTCGAGCAATTCATGCCCAAGTACTCCAGTGGTTTTGTATGGCTGATCCTGCGATTTCTGAGGCGATTCACCACAGTCAACAATCCCCAATTAGCCTTTCTGGATTAATGGGAAAACGTCGCAAAGGCAAGGTGCAAGCCGGAGATGAATTTTTCTTTCGGATTGGATTGCTCAATGGCAACCTTCTTGAACCACTGTTATGTGGTTTAGAACAGTGGGGTAATAAGCCCTTTTCCCTGGCAAAACTCCCCTTTGTTTTTCGCAGGATTAATATGGTGCCCGGTACTGATCCCTGGGTAGGTTCTTCTGACTATGGCTTACTAGCTAAAATTCCGGTTAAATCCAATGATATTTTACTTCAATTTGTTTCCCCCACCAGCTTCAAACTTAACTCTGGACAAGGAATTCAACCTTTCCCCTTACCGGAATTCGTATTTGGAAGTTTGTATCGCCGCTGGAATGATTTTGCTCCTGAAGCATGGCATTTTCCCAAAGTTCAATGGAGTGGCCTAGTTTCTGACTATGAACTTAGAACTCAGAAAATAAAAATGGAAAATTCAATTGAAATTGGTGCAGTCGGCTGGGTGCGCTATCAGTTTCCTGACCCAGAACAGGCACGAATTGCAAATATTTTGGCTCACTTCGCATTTTTTGCCGGTGTGGGGCGCAAGACAGCAATGGGTATGGGACAAGTTCTTTTGCCAGAACACGGAGGGTAGGGTTATGCCTGAAGATTATTTGCCATTGGCCTATCTCAATGCTTGGGAATATTGTTCTCGCCGCTTTTATTTTGAATATGTATTAGGTGAAATGGCAGACAATGAACATACTATCCTTGGTCGTCATCTACATCGGAATATCAATGAGTCGGAAACCGTTCAAGAGGGGGATATTCTCGTTCATAGGCAACAGTGGGTCTGGAGTGACCGCCTTCAAGTTGCTGGTATTATTGATGTGGTGGAAGAACGAGATGGAAAACTACTGCCACTGGAGTACAAGAAAGGTAAAATGGCACGGCATCTTAATGACCACTTTCAACTTTGTGCTGCTGCTTTTTGCTTAGAAGAGCGTACTGGTTACACTATTGATTACGGAGAAATTTTTTATCACGGGAATCGCAGGCGACAAAAAGTCATTTTCACCTCTACTTTGAGACAAGCTACTGAGCATGCCATTGCATTAGCACGACAGGCGATAAAGCTTCCCATGCCCGCTCCCATTCGCCAAACCTCAAAATGTCAGTCCTGTAGCTTGCAGGTCATTTGTTTACCTTTTGAAGTCAAACAATTGCGAGGCAGTTAGACCTATGTCTGTTCTTTATGTAACTCAACCAGATGCTGTTTTGAGCAAAGCTTATGAAGCATTTGCGGTTGCGCTCAAACAAGAGGACGGTTCTTGGAGGAAGCAAAAAATTCCAGTACAAACGGTAGAACAGGTGGTCTTAATAGGTAATCCTCAATTAACAGGTGATGCTTTAATATATGCCCTAGAGTTAGGTATTTCCGTCCATTATTTGTCGAGTCATGGTAAATACTTGGGGTCAACTTTACCGGGGCAATCTCGCAATGGACAGTTGCGATTGGCACAGCATGAACTTTATAAAGATAGCGAACGCCGATTAAGACTGGTGAAAGAAATTGTGATAGCTAAAATACACAATCAATATGCGGTTTTGTATCGTCATGGTCAGCGGGAAAATTCCTTAAGAAAATACAAAAAAGAAGTGCAAATGCAAACTACAATTGACCAAGTACGAGGAATTGAAGGGGTAGCAGCACGGGAATACTTTGCTCACTGGTCAAACATGCTGGAACCGGAGTGGGGTTTTCAGGGACGTAACCGTCGTCCTCCTACTGACCCGGTTAATGCTTTATTAAGCTTTGCCTATGGATTACTCAGAATACAAGTGACAGCAGGAGTACACTTAGCAGGGCTTGATCCCTATATTGGTTACTTGCATGAAGTGAGTCGTGGGCAACCAGCTATGGTGCTCGATTTGATGGAGGAATTTCGTCCTCTAGTGGCAGATAATTTGGTACTGGCAGTAATTAATAATCGTCAAATACAGCGCAAAGATTTTACTGAAAGTCTGGGGGCCTATTATCTTGCAGATGCGGGGCGAAAGACTTTTCTCCAAGCCTTTGAACAGAAAATGAATGATGAATTCAAACATCCAGTTTTTGAATATCGCTGCACCTATCGGCGCGCTATTGAGCTTCAGGCCCGCTTAATGGCACGACATTTACAAGAAGATGTTCCTTATCGGCCTCTAGTTTTGCGCTAAAATTATGAATACACTTTTCTATTTGATTATTTATGATTTACCGGACAACAAGTCAGCCAATAAGCGGCGCACCCGTTTACACAAACTGCTCTCAGGTTACGGGAAATGGACACATTACAGTGTGTTTGAGTGTTTCTTGACGGCTGTACAGTTTACGAAATTGCAAACCCAGATGGAAGAATTGATTAAGCCCGACGAGGATTCTGTGAGAATTTACGTTTTGGACACAGGGGCCGTGAAGCGAACTATTACCTACGGGTCGGAAAAGCCGCGTCAGGAGGGGACAATTATTCTATGATAGAGATAGCCGTAGTTTTGGCAAACCAAAGCGAGGTCAAAATCCCTGGGAGGTTTGCCAAAGCCGCCAGAACCTGGAAAAACCAATACTTCCTCCATTTTGTTGCCAGAAATGGTAAACAAAGTACTAACAAAACTCACCAATTGACAGGGGTTTGCCAAAACCTAGCCTGGAACCCTGTCCTGTTCAGGGTTCTAGCCCCTGCCGTCTCAATCAATTAATCCCGGTTTACGGGACTGAAACTTGCGCTGATTACCTAGACTATCTAATTATAGCCAGAGTCTCAATCAATTAATCCCGGTTTACGGGACTGAAACGTACAGGGGAGGTTGAGGTTACGGTGCCTCAAGATGTCTCAATCAATTAATCCCGGTTTACGGGACTGAAACCTAAGCGTAGTACGGGGAGGAAAAGCCCTTAAGTTAACGTCTCAATCAATTAATCCCGGTTTACGGGACTGAAACTAGTACGGCTCAGGGTTATCAGGCTAAGGCAACAGGTCTCAATCAATTAATCCCGGTTTACGGGACTGAAACGTGCCAAACCCAAATCCTTTTCTTCGACGGCCCTGGAGTCTCAATCAATTAATCCCGGTTTACGGGACTGAAACGAGCAAATCAGCCGCCTGATCGCCTTAACGCCGCACGAGTCTCAATCAATTAATCCCGGTTTACGGGACTGAAACCGCAGACCTGATACCAGGTTCGTACCGTTGATTGGGGTCTCAATCAATTAATCCCGGTTTACGGGACTGAAACATTCGCATAGTACAAAACATCCCCCGCTTCAAAGGGTCTCAATCAATTAATCCCGGTTTACGGGACTGAAACCTAATTTGTTATCCAATGCTCTAACTTTACTTCCAAAGTCTCAATCAATTAATCCCGGTTTACGGGACTGAAACAACCTATACAGTACGGAGCTTATCCACTGCCACACACGTCTCAATCAATTAATCCCGGTTTACGGGACTGAAACGCCGAATGGAAGACTGAGGTGGCTAAGATCAAAGCTGGTCTCAATCAATTAATCCCGGTTTACGGGACTGAAACAAGTTGACAAAGTAACAGACTTTGATACCTTGGATGAGTCTCAATCAATTAATCCCGGTTTACGGGACTGAAACACTAAAGTTGATCTCACCCCGTGGATAGGCCATAGGGTCTCAATCAATTAATCCCGGTTTACGGGACTGAAACCGGTAATATCCCTACCTGAGTCGCACCCGCTGATAATGTCTCAAGGAATTAATCCCGGTTTACGGGACTGAAACTTGGGAGGCATAAGCATCTTGTCCTTCTGCTCCAACAGTCTCAAGGAATTAATCCCGGTTTACGGGACTGAAACTTTAGAAACAACAACTTACACGTTGACTAACAATTTGTCTCAAGGAATTAATCCCGGTTTACGGGACTGAAACATTGTCCCCGTCCCGGTGTTGCTGCTGGTATTAAACGTCTCAAGGAATTAATCCCGGTTTACGGGACTGAAACAGACAAACCGGGGGGTGACACAGAAGGTTTATGAGAAGTCTCAAGGAATTAATCCCGGTTTACGGGACTGAAACTGCCTTGAACTTCGCGACATCCCCGACGGGGAACGTCTCAAGGAATTAATCCCGGTTTACGGGACTGAAACATGAAGAAGCACAGCGGGCGATTGCTTCTGCCTTGTTGTCTCAAGGAATTAATCCCGGTTTACGGGACTGAAACTCCAGGAATATCGGATGACTCCCCAAACTGTATTGCGTCTCAAGGAATTAATCCCGGTTTACGGGACTGAAACAAACAACATTACTTACTTGGGATTCGCTCCCCACTTTGGCGGCTCAATAACGGGGTAAAGTCGGGTCCACCTGGAGGGCATAAGCCTCCAAACCGCCCCCTAGGTTTTCCACCTGGGCATACCCCTGATCCTGCAACCAGGCACACACCTGGGCCGAACGAACGCCATGATGACAGATCACCACCACTGGCTGGTTAGGGTCGAGTAACTCCTGCACCTGGGTTGACCACTGGGAAAACTCGCTCAAGGGCAAATGCAAACAGCCGGGTAGCTTGGCCCGCTCCACTTCCCACCATTCCCGCACATCCAGCACTTGCAAATTGGGGTTTTGGGCACGCTTTTGGGCAAAATCGGCGGCGCTAATCGTCTTGATCCTCATGACATCCTTGAGCTATTGTTCCTGCCACCCCGCCAGGGTTCCCCTATCCATGGTAACGAACAGCGTTCGTGACCAACCCCACCCCAGGTTACCACGACTCCCCAGCCTGGATTCGAACCAGGGACCAATCGGTTAACAGCCGACCGCTCTACCGCTGAGCTACTGAGGAAAGCGTTTTCTATGATAGCGAGCAAGCGTACCTCCAGGCAACACCTACACCGGATAGACTTGCCCCTGTACCACCCGCAATTGCTGGGCAGTAGCCAGCCAGGGGGCATAAAACCGCCCGAGGTCGGTGGTGGTGATGATGGTCTGCACCCGCTCGCTGATGACGCTCAGGAGCTGCCGTTGCCGTTTGTGGTCCAATTCGGCCAGCACATCGTCTAGGAGCAACAGGGGGGAGTCGCCCAAGTGGGTTTCTAAAAGCGCCAATTCTGCCAATTTGAGCGCCAGAACGAGGGTGCGCTGTTGGCCTTGGGAAGCGTAGGTGCGGGCGGGTTGCCCGTTGAGCCAAAAAACTACGTCGTCACGGTGGGGGCCGACCAGGGTGGTTTTTTGCGCCAGTTCCGCTGGACGCTTGGCCGCCAGTTGCCGCTGGAAGTGTGCCTGTAGAGTTGCTTCGTCCTCCTCGCCACTCATAGGCACGGCTGGGGCGTAGCGAATGGTCAACACTTCGCTGGTTTGGCTGATCCGTTCGTGCCAGGTGCGCGCCAGGGGCGCCAACCGTTCGAGCCACCGCCACCGCCGCCGCATGAGATGGCTGCCGGTTTGGCTAAGCAGCTCGTCCCAAGGAGTCAGCAGGGCAGGGGACAGGGATTCCTGGCGCAGGAGGACGTTGCGCTGGCGCACCACTCGCTGGTAATCCTGCAACAGTTGGCTGTAGGCCGGTTCCAGTTGCACCAACATCTGGTCCAACCAATCCCGCCGTTGCGCCGGACTGCCCCGCACCCATTCCAAATCCCAGCAGGAAAAAAAGACCGCCCGCAGATAGCCGAGAAAATCCATCTGCCGCCGCTGGGTCTGGTCGTTCACCGCCAGGGTGCGTCGCCCGGAAGCCCGCAACGTTAGACTCAGCACCGCCGGTTCGGGGTCGCGGCTCACCTCCGCCTGAATGCGCGCCGTTTCCTGAGCATCCTGAATCAAATCCGCATCCCGGTGGGCACGGGGAGAATGAAGCGTCGCCAGCAACAAAATGGCCTCGAGCAGATTCGATTTACCCTGGGCATTATCCCCGATCAAAATTGTCTGGTTGCCGGTAAAGGTGATGGCCTGGTCGGTGTAATTCCGAAAATGCCACAGGTGCAGATGGCGCAAATACACCGCGCGCTAGCGGCAACCCGTCACGGCTGGCGCAAAATGGACACCCATTCCCCCAAACTGTGCTCCCACAGTTCCGCCTCCGCTTCCAACCGGTGAATCAGTTCCTCCGTATCGCGCAGAACTGCCGGTAAGGTGCCGTCCGTTAGCTGTTGGCGCAGGTCGCACAGGGCT
The DNA here is from genome assembly GCF_053491055.1 of Gloeomargarita sp. Taxonomy (NCBI): domain Bacteria; kingdom Bacillati; phylum Cyanobacteriota; class Cyanophyceae; order Gloeomargaritales; family Gloeomargaritaceae; genus Gloeomargarita; species Gloeomargarita sp. The sequence continues at coordinate 35,079 of NZ_JBRCEP010000064.1, read as the reverse complement.
TTGCGGGCTTCGGCAGTCGAGGCACGCGCCGTCAAAACCTCCTGGCGCGCTTGCAGGGCCTGCACCTGCTGTTCCAATTCCCACAATTGCTGCTGTAGTTGGCGGCAATGGACGCTTTGATGCACCAGAGCCTGCTGCAGTTCCTGGCGGGTTTGGGGACAGACCACCCGCTGTAACTGCCGCCGCAGCCGCCGCTGGGTTGCCACCACCAACGCTACCGCCCGTTTCAGTTGCCGCAATTGGCCACGTAAGCGGTTGACCCACTGCTCCAGCAACCGTTCCGGGTCAGGGGAATGACGCCAACGCCACAGATTCACCGGAGTGCCTCTAGGGATAAACACGGGCATTGATGCCCTTCGCCTTTAAGTTTGCCACAAATTGCTCCGCCTGCTCCCGCAGTTCAAAGGCGGCCAGTTGCACCTTCACCCCGTGGGGAAACTGCCACACAAACGCCTCCGGGACGACTTTTTGCGCCGCCAGCAGACTTTGCTCGTTGTGGTAATCCGTCACCACGTAGTAGAAGCCGAGGTTGGGGGGGCTAGGAGTAGGACTGGTCCGGGGGCTGGCCGTGGGAATGGCACTCAAATCGGGCAGTTCCCGGCGCGCCAGGTTGGGTACTGGCGAAGGGGAAGGCGTCGGGAGCACCGCACCTTCCGGAGGGGGGGCAGGGACACGCAACGCCGGCGTTGTCGGTGTCGGACGCGGGGGCTGACGCAACCCCAAAATCGCCCACGTCCCCAGGGTGGCCGCCGTCACCCCCAGAGCAAACCCCAGCACTGGCTGGGACAGCCGGAATGAGGCAGGCCGCGGCGGTTCCACAAAGGTTTCGGCCCAGGGGTCGCCCAAGGGTTCCGCTGCCGCTTGGCGCCGGGCAAACACCCGGTTGAGACGCTCCGACCAGGAAGGCCGCAAGGGGGGTAGGGCCGTTGCCGCGTCGGGAACCGAGGCCGTATCTTCCCCCGCCTTATGCCCATCCGCACCTCCCTCCGGCAATTCGGCTACCGCCAAGGCCGTCGTGGGTGGTGGTTCCGGGATCGCCAAAGGGGCGCTCACCTCTCCCTCCTCGGGCGCCGCCCCATCCGTAGCAACCGGGGGGGCATTGGCCGCCGCTGGAAAAGTCCAGGCCGAGGCCGGGGGTGGGGTAGGCCCCAACAGCGAACGCCACCATTCCGGCTCCCAATTCGCCCGCTCCTGCCGCAACTGCTGCAATTCCCGTTCCAGGTCAATGTCCAGGCAGGCCAAAGCCGCCAGCAAGGTTGTCTGCTCCGTAGGGGTTGCCATCATCACACCTCACCAACATCAGGGCTGTGGGCAAGGAGCAGAACCAGCGGCGCACCCATCAATTACTGCCTGCAAAAACCACATGGGGGAATCGCTCTTGCGCCTCTTGCAGCGTGTGGAAGCGCGTGGATTTGCCTTCCTCCCAGTAGTTGATGAGTTCCGTCGCCTGATTCAGTAATTCTATCTTGGCGGCCTCGGGAATCCAGGACTTGGCATCTAGCTCTTTTTTGAGCTGTTCCCAGGCGTTGTCCCGCGGCCAAAAAAAGTAGCAGGTCAACGGACTACTGCCGCCCCCCACAATCTGATCCACGGCCAATCCCACGTCTTTTTGTAACCACAGCGCTTTCAACTGAAACTTCAAGAAACAGACCTCCTGTACGCACGTGTAACAGCAATCTGTTAGGATAGCCTACGTTTCTTATTTTAACCAGCGGGCAAGGTAGCCACCACGTGTCCTTTCCGGGGGTCTTGATTGCCGATATTGACGGGGTCATTCGGGATGTGCGCCATTCCTATCGGCGGGCCATCCAGGCGACCGTGCAGCATTTTACCCAAGGCGCTTACACCCCCACCCTGGCAGAAATTGACCAGCTCAAAAGCGAGGGGCATTGGAATAACGACTGGCGGGCCACCCAGGAATTGCTGCGGCGCCGGGGTTGGGATGTCCCCCTGGCAGACCTCATTCCCTATTTCCAAAGGCTGTATTGGGGGGCAACGGCACACCCCACGGGCCTGATTACCCAGGAGGAACTGCTAATTGACAGGGACTTTTTTGGGCAGTTTACCCAGGCAGGCTGGCGCTGGGGTTTTTTCAGCGGTGCCCCCCGTCGGGAAGCCCAGTATGCCCTGGCCCGGCTGGGGCTGGCGGCGGCTCCTTTGGTCGCGATGGAAGATGCCCCCGAAAAACCCGACCCTACGGGATTGTTGCGGTTGGTGCGCCAATGGTCATGCCCCCCCGGAACCCCCATCCTCTACGCTGGGGATACGGTGGCGGATATGCTCACGGTGCAGGCTGCCCGGCAAGAACAACCGGCGTATGTCTGGGTGGCAGTCGGCATTCTCCCCCCTCACATCCAGGACGTGGAAGGCTATACCCAAACCCTCCAACAGCATGGGGCCAGCTACGTGTTCGCCAACCTTGGCCAGTTGCTCCCTACGTCCGTGCGGTCGTCACTGGGGAGGGGAACTGTAGCTACCGAGCAACCTTGACAACGGCATGACTCTATGGGCCAAGAATCCGAAGCAGCAGCCGATTTCGCCCAAGAGGCAGACCCGCTGGTGGGGGTGGAGCGGCTCAACCGTTGGGAGCGGCAGATTCAGGCGGAGATGACCATGCCCTACCCGGTGGCGCCTATTTGGCAGGTGTTGACCGATTACGAGGCGCTGGCGGATTTTTTGCCCAATCTGGCCGTCAGTCGTCGTTTGCCGCACCCGGAGGGCAAAATTCGTCTGGAGCAGGTGGGTACGCAGCCGCTTTTGCGGTTCAACTTTCGGGCGCGGGTGGTGCTGGACATCGAAGAAATCTATCCCCAACGCATCCAGTTCACCTGTGTCGAGGGAGATTTTAGCCGGTTTGATGGGGCCTGGCAGTTGGACCCCCAAGACAGTGCCACCCGGCTCATCTACACGGTGCAGGTGCGCCCGCGACGGCATCTTCCCGTAGGACTGATTGAAGGGCGGATTACGCGGGGAATTCGGCTGAATTTGCAGGCGATTCGGGAACGGGTGGCCCAGGTGTGGCAGCCGGCAAAGAACGCTGTCGGTGAGCCGTGAGCATGGCTAGGGTTGCTGTGCCGGTCAGATGCTGCCAGGGCAAAGGGTCTGTCTCTGGCCAGTCCTGATGCACATAAAATTCCAGGGGCGGCAGTTGGCCTTGCAATTCCTTAAAGGCCCGACGGATGCCCCCCAGCGAAACCCCATACCGGCGGGTGCGCAATAACACTTGGGTTAACCGGCGATCCCCACGGGAAATGAGGGCTTGCACCAGGGAATCTTTATAACTTTCGGGACGAAATTCCACCCCCAATTTCCCCAGTTGTTTGCCCAGAAATTGCAGCCGTTTTTCCGCTTGGGGATTGACCCCCAACCACTGCCAAGGGGTCTGGGCCTTGGGCACAAACGTACTGCATCCCAGGGTCAAACGCAAACGCGGCGTCAGTCGGCGTAATTCCCGCGCGAGGTTGACGGTGGCTTGCAGGTCGGTTTCGGTTTCGGTTGGCACGCCCACCATCGTGTAGAGTTTTAAGCCTTTTAAGCCGCCGGTTTGCGCCACTTGCGCCGCCTGGAGAATTTCGGCCTGGCCCAATTTTTTATTCATTACCTGGCGCAGCCGCTCGGAACCGCTTTCGACCGCGATGGTGAGCGATTGGGTCTGATGGCGCACCAGGGTTTCCACCAGCAAAGGGGTTACGGTTGCCGCCCGCACCGAGGCGATATTCAGCCGCAGACCGTCCCAGGTGGGTTGGTTGAGATAGCTAAGCAGTTCCGGAAATTCAGGATGTTGGGTCACCGAGGGGCCAAGTAAACCGATCCGCTTGGTGACCTGCCACCCCCGTTCCAGCGCCGGGATCAACCCCTGCGGCAGGGCCGCCGCCCGAAACGGCAAGGTCAGGTAGCTCGCCAGGCAAAACCGACACATTTCCGGGCAACTGCGCACCACCTCCACCAGGTAGATGTTTTCCCAGGCGGCATGGGGGGTAACGACGGTGGACACGGCCAGGGTATTGCCCCGATACACCTGCCGCGCAATGGTGGGAGGCACATCCGGGTGCGCCCGGATGCCGGTGCATCTGCCGGTGGGGGCAGCATAAACAGGCTCGTAAAATTGCGGCACATAGACCCCCGGCACCTGCGCCAGATGCAGCAGTTGTTCTGTCCGCCTGGCCCGCCGCACCTCCTGATAGCGCGCCAAAAACGCCGGGAGCACCACCTCCGCATCCCCCAACAACACCACATCCAAAACCTCGGCCAACGGTTCAGGATTGGCGCTCAAGACCGGCCCGCCGGCAAACACTAGCGGATGCCTATCGTCCCGTTCCCGACTCAATAGGGGAATGCCGAAGTGGTCCAACAGGTCAAAAATGTGGGGGTAATCGAGTTCCCAGGCGCAGGAAAAACCCACCAACTCCGGCGGTTCCGCCAGCGGTTCTCCCCCATCGGTAAACCAGCGCCGCACCCGCACATCCGCACGCTGGGCCAACATTCCCCAAATCCACTGATACCCCAGACTGGTAATGCCCACGCGGTAGGTATGGGGAAACGCCCACACCACCGGCACGGCCCCGGCAGCAGGCTCAGCAGGGGAGAATAAGATTTTTTCGGCGGCCCAAGGCAAACTCATGGCCGACCCACCCAACCGACTTGGCTGAGACAGATATTAAGCATTGTTACGGCATCCCTAGGGGGTGCCCAGGGTTTCTTAGTAAAATGTAACCCAAGTTTCGTGGCCGTCCCACTGGCGGTGGGGATTTTGGCTGGCGTGCCTAGCCAAGTGAACTCTGACCATCGAAGCTGTCGGTACAAAAGAGATTTAGGACGAAGGAGGCGTGTAGTCAATGGGACTACCCTGGTATCGTGTTCATACAGTCGTCATCAATGACCCGGGACGGCTGATTGCGGTGCATTTGATGCACACATCGCTGGTGGCGGGCTGGGCCGGTTCGATGGCGCTGTACGAGTTGGCGGTTTTTGACCACACGGACCCCGTGTTGAACCCCATGTGGCGGCAGGGGATGTTCGTGCTGCCGTTTATGGTGCGTTTGGGGGTGACGGAATCCTGGGGGGGCTGGAGCATCACCGGGGAACCGGCAGCGAACCCAGGCATTTGGTCGTTTGAAGGGGTGGCGGCGGCACATATTATCCTTTCTGGTTTGTTGTTTTTGGCGGCCATTTGGCACTGGGTCTATTGGGATTTGGAATTGTTCCGCGACCCCCGCACGGGCGAACCGGCCTTGGATTTGCCCAAGATGTTTGGCATTCACCTGTTTTTGGCGGGTTTGCTGTGCTTTGGGTTTGGGGCGTTTCACCTGACCGGCTTGTTTGGGCCGGGCATGTGGGTGTCAGACCCCTACGGCTTGACGGGTCATGTGCAACCGGTGGCGCCCTCGTGGGGACCAGAAGGTTTTAATCCCTTTAATCCGGGGGGTGTGGTGGCGCACCACATTGCCGCTGGGATCGTGGGGATCATTGCGGGGCTGTTCCACCTGACCGTGCGACCTCCCCAACGGCTCTACCGGGCGCTGCGGATGGGGAATATCGAAAGCGTGCTGTCAAGCAGTATCGCGGCGGTGTTTTTCGCTGCTTTTGTCGTGGCGGGAACGATGTGGTACGGTTCGGCGACCACCCCGATCGAACTGTTTGGCCCCACCCGTTACCAGTGGGATAAGGGGTACTTCCAGCAAGAAATCCAACGGCGGGTGCAGGCGGGTTTGGCCGCTGGTTTGACCAAGGAGGAAGCCTGGTCCCGCATTCCCGAAAAACTGGCCTTTTACGACTACATCGGTAACAGTCCCGCCAAGGGGGGTCTCTTTCGGGCCGGGCCGATGAACAAGGGGGATGGCTTGGCGCTGGCTTGGCTGGGACACCCAGAGTTCAAGGACGCGGAAGGGCGCATCCTGACGGTGCGGCGGATGCCCAACTTCTTTGAAACCTTCCCGGTGATTTTGGTTGATGAAGACGGGGTGGTGCGGGCCGATATTCCCTTCCGGCGGGCCGATTCCAAATACAGCATCGAGCAAACCGGGGTGACGGTTACCTTCTACGGCGGCCAAAACAACGGCAAAACCTTTACCGACCCGGCGATGGTGAAACAATTTGCCCGCAAAGCCCAGTTAGGGGAACCTTTTGCCTTCGACCGGGAAATCTTCAAGTCGGACGGGGTGTTCCGCACCAGCCCTCGCGGTTGGTTTACCTTTGCCCATGCCTCGTTTGCCCTGCTCTTTTTCTTCGGTCACATCTGGCATGGCGCCCGTACCCTCTTCCGGGATGTCTTTGCCGGCATTGACGAAAACATCGGCGAACAGGTGGAATTTGGAGTGTTTTTGAAAGTCGGGGACAAAACCACCCGGCGTACCGAAGAAACCGCGGTTTAGTTGCCCTCATCTGGCACCGGGGGGCTGGGGCAACCCGGCTCCCTTTTTTTCGGCCACAAACTGCGCATCCCTAGCAAGAAAAACCCAACAGCAGCCAGAATTTGCAAGGCATCCAAAGGCAACACCTGGGTTAATTCTTGTCCCAAAAACACCCCCAAAAAGCTGGCAGTAATCAGGGCACTGGCCGTACCCACAAACACCCAGCGCGGCGCCGCCGAACTACCGCTTAGGGCAATCGTCGCCAACTGGCTTTTATCCCCAATTTCCGCCAAAAAAACCGTCAAAAATGTCACTCCCAAAAGTTGCCAATTCATCGGTGCCCAGCCTGCACCCTATCCCACCCCAACCACAGGGCCACCCCCAGAAAAATCAGCCCTGAAATAACTTCAACGCGGCGGGGATCAAGCCGTTGACTGAGCCATTGCCCGACAAACACCCCCAAAAAACTGGTGGCCAGCAACGCCAACGCTGCCCCGGCAAAGACCACCCAAGGCTCTTGGGACGAACCCGTCATCAACAGAGTTGTCACCTGGGTCTTGTCGCCCAATTCCGCCAGCAACACCGTCGTAAAACTGCCCAGCGCAACACGCCACCAAGGAGGTGATGAATGAGATAAGGACATCCTCAACCACCGCGCCCGTGAAATGATCGTAACATTGCCAGGTCACACCCTCGCCTCCTCAGCAAACAGTAGCGGCGTAAACGAGCCATGCAACCCATAGGGCACATGGTGCCGCAAATGCAACGTCGCCACCGGCCCTGCAGCCACATCCGCCGCATCCAGAATAACAATATCTGTACATTGCCGCGCGGCATTATAGACAAACGTAAGCAGCCAGCCCTGGTCTTCCGCCTCACCCCTAGGCACAAAGACCGGTTCACCCACAAAGCCCCGACTCCCGGCCAGCCACATCTGTTGCCGCCCCGTTTGCACATCCAGCGCCAGGATACCTTGCAGCGGCGCATTGGCCACCGGGTCAGCCGCCACCCCCAAATAGACCCACCGGTACGCCCGCCCCACCCGCTGGGGATGCACCTGGGGAAACTCACAACAGCGCTCCAAAAGCAGCGTATTGCGCACCTGATGGGTCGTCAAATTCACCCGAAATCGCCGTAGTTGGCCGCTTGGCAGACGGGAAAAATCAACGGTTTGGTAATCCGTCTGTTGGTCAATGGTCGGGAAATGGCGATAACAAATCGAATCTAAAATCAGTTCATTTCCCTGCTCGTAGCCGTTGGCGTGGTGAAAGACAAAACAGGCATCCGTCAAAAATACCCGCACCGGTCCCCCCTGACGCGGGATCACCAGAATACGGGTGGGTTGTTCCGCATCAAACTGCAAACATTGCGCCGCTCCCGTCCAGCCCAAAATGTAGGGCAGGGGGTTAAAATGCACGGGGTTTTGAAAAAAGACGTAGTAGTTTTCCGTCAGGATAAAGTCATGCAAAAAGGCAAAGCCGGCAACCGGATGTTTGTGGTGACGTACCAGCCCCCAGTTGGCATCGAATTCGTAGAGATTAATGTGACTGCTTGGCCCCGTTTGCACCCCAAAATTCACCAAAAAGCCCTGGGGATCAAGGCGCGGATGGGCAGAAAAAGGCTGACCATTGGCTAAAATTCCCCCCAAATCATCCAACCCCAAAGTCGCTAAATTGGCAGGGTCAAGTCGGTAAGGGGGCGCTGCTTCCCACAAAGCCAATAATTTTCCGCCCCAGTAAATCACGTTGGTATTGGCAATGTTTTTCAGACGCAGGTCAAAAATGTTGTTCCACCAGCCCCCCGGTTTCAACGTCCCAAATACCCCCCGGTAAAGAATTTTGTCGGCCCGTTGTTCTGCCTGAAATTCGGGGGTTTGCACGTAGCGATTGCGGTAAAAGGCCCGCCCGTTACAAAAGCTCACCTGGTTGACCATGCCGTCCCCATCAAAGGGATGGTGGTACCGCTGCCCGCCCCGGTCCAACCGCCCTGGCCCATTGCGAAACAGGGTGCCGGTCAAGTCCGCCGGGATGGTTCCGGTCACCTCCTCGACCCAGTAGGCAAATTCCTGAGGCTGGGTGCGGTGACCGCCTTGCCAATCTTCCAAGCGGTAATAGGGGGGAGCAACCACCGAGGTCATACACGCCGGTTCAACAGGAGCAGGAAATTGTGTGGGACCTGAGCCGAACGCTTTGATTGTAGCGCGGGGGTCGAACCAGTTGGTGGCATAATGAAAGGGGCGGTATCGGGGGGCAAGCCATGCGCTGGCTGTGGTTGGGTTTGGTGGTGTTGGTGTTGGGGTTGACCGGTTGTGGGTTCACACCGGCGGGGCTAAATCCCTACGTTGATACGGTAGATGGCTATCAATTTCTCTACCCCAATGGCTGGGTGCGGGTGCAGCCCAATGAACCGAGTCGGGATGGGTTGGACATTCTCTTTCATGACCTGATTGACCCCAGCGAAACCGTAAGCATGGTCATCAGCACGGTGAAATCGGGCAAGACCCTGGCGGAGTTGGGTTCGCCGCTGGAAGTGGGGCAACGGCTGCTGAATACGGCCCTGGCGCAGGCGGCGGTGGATCAAAAACCGGAACTGGTCAGCGCCGACAGTCGCCAGGATGACCAGCAGTTGTACTACACCCTGGAGTATGTGGTCAATACCAAAACCGGTCGTCGCCACAACATTGCCGCCATTGCCACCCGTCACGGCAAACTCTACACCCTCAATGCCTCGGTGCCCGAATCTCGCTGGGCGAAATTGGCCCCCATCCTCCAGCGGGTGGTGAATTCGTTGCAAGTGTACTAATGCCTTTTGGCCCCGTGAACCACCTGCACGGGCTGTGGCGTTCTCCAGCCGGCACCAACGCCAAAATTTATAATTTATTAAGATTTAATAAGACTGTGGCGTTTCTCCCGGATGTTGGGCAAGTTTCAGCAGGAGGCGGCGACGGGCAAGATTCCCTGGCGGTGGGTGGCGCTGGCGGTGGTGACCCCAGGGGTGCTCTGGCTGCTGGTGCGCTGGGGAACTCAGGTTTGGGCGCCATCCCCAAAGCGGCAAGTGGCTCCCCCTGTGACCAAAGCACCGCCGATGATTGCCGCTCTGGGTCGGATTCAGCCGGAAGGGGATGTGATGACCTTGTCGGCGCCCAGTTCGATTGAGGGGGCGCGGGTGGCGGCGCTTTTCGTCCAAGAAGGGGACAGGGTACGACCAGGGCAGGTGTTGGCGACGCTGGATACGACCCGCAAGCGTCAGGTGGAGGTGCAGTTGGCCAAAGCGGCCCTGGCGATTGCCCAAGCCCAGTTGCAGCAGGTGTTGGCGGGGGCCAAAGCGGGGGATATTCAGGCGCAGCAAGCCCAGGTGCGGCGTTTGCAGGCGGAACTCCGCCTTGCCGAGGCAGATTTACAGCGCAACCAACAGCTTTACCAGGATGGGGCAATTGCGGCGTCCGCGTTGGATAATTTTCGCCTGCGGGTGGACACACTCCGGCAGCAGGTGCAGGCTGCCCAGGCGACCCTGCGCAGTATTCGGGAGGTGCGGGCGGTGGATGTGAATCTGGCGCGGGCGCAGGTGGCCCAGGCACAGCAGCGGTTGGCATTGGCGCAGGTGGAACTGGATTTGAGCTTGATCAAGGCGCCGGTGGCAGGACGGGTGCTAAAGATTCATACGCGGGTGGGAGAAACCGTCGGCAGTGAGGGGATTTTGGATGTGGGGCGCACAGAGCGGATGTATGTGGTGGCGGAGGTGTACGAAACGGACATTCTGGGCGTGAAACCGGGGCAACAGGCGGTGATCACGGCTGCAGCGCTGCCAACACCCTTGCGGGGAACCGTGACCCAAGTAGGCTGGCGGGTGGCGAAAAAGGATGTTTTGAATACGGACCCGGTTGCGGATGTGGATGCGCGGGTGGTGGAGGTGAAAATTGCCCTGGATGCGGCAGCTTCGGCGCAGGTCCAACGGCTGACCAATATGGTTGTCAACGTGCAAATCAAGCGGTAGGCATGGGTATTCCCCTGGCGTGGTTACAACTTTCGCGGGAGCGCATCCGGTTGCTGGTGGCTTTGGCCGGAATTACCTTTGCCGATGTGTTGATGTTTGTGCAGTTGGGGTTTCGGGATGCCCTGTTTGAAGCGGCTGTGCTGGTCCATCGCAAATTGCGGGCGGATTTGGTGCTGATTAACCCCCAATCCCAGGCGTTTTTTGCCATGCAGCGGTTTCCCCGCCGCCGCTTGTACCAGGCGTTGAGTTTGCCGGAAGTCGCGCGGGTGACCCCTTTGTATGTGGATTTGATGCCCTGGAAAAGCCCGGTTTGTCCGCCGACCCCCACCGCCACCAGTTGTACCCGCTCGATTTTGGTCCTGGGGTTTGACCCGGCAGTTTCGGTGTTGGATTTCCCGGAAGTGGAGGCCAATTTAGACCGTATTCGCCAGGCGGATGTGGTGTTGTTTGACCGGATTTCCCGCAAGGAGTTCGGCACGGAATTTATCCTGCGGGAATTTGCCGCGGGCCGACGGGTACAAGCGGAGGTGAATCGCCGGCGGGTGACGGTGGGGGGCCTGTTTGAGTTGGGGGCCTCTTTTTCGGCGGATGGGAATGTGATCACCAGCGATTTGAATTTCTTACGCATGTTTCCGGGACGGCAAGCCTCGCAAATTGATGTGGGATTAATTACCCTCAAACCGGGGGCAGATGTGGAGCAGGTGCGGGCAAAATTGCGGCAATTACTCAATACGGAACTGAAAATTCCCGGCCAATTTCTCTGCCAAGGGGCCACCCCATCTCCTGCTAAGGCCAACGATGTGTGCATTCTCACCCATGACGAATTTGTGGAGCTGGAACGGCATTACTGGGCGACGGGCACCGCCATCGGGTTTATTTTTGGCCTGGGAACGGTGATGGGATTTGTGGTGGGCATTGTGGTCGTCTATCAAATTCTCTACACCGACGTCTCGGACCACCTGGCGGAGTATGCCACCCTCAAGGCGATGGGTTATACGGATGGGTATTTGTTGATGGTGGTGTTCCAGGAGGCGATGATTTTGGCGGTGTTGGGCTTTATCCCCGGCTTTTTGGTCTCCCACGGGCTGTACGGGTTGACCCAGGCGGTTACCCGCTTGCCCATTGGTATGACCTGGGGGCGAGCCATCACCGTGTTTACGATGACGGTGGTGATGTGTTTTGTGGCGGGGGCTATATCGGTGCGACGGTTACAGGCCGCCGACCCAGCCGATATTTTCTAGGTACAGACCCAAGCCCTACAGGGTGAGGTGGGCAGGCAGGTTGCGCCCAATCACCACCACCTGGGTACGCCGGGGTTCTGTGGGTTGCCAGGGGCGGTCGTAGTAGGTGTGGAGACGGCGACCTACGCCTTGAATGACCAACCGCAGGGGTTTGCCGGTCACGGCGGCCCATCCCTTGGCGCGATAGATTTCGTGTTGCTCGGTGAGGGCTTGCAACCGTTGGCTGAGCACTTCCGGCTGGGCAATCTCCCCGCCGGTTAACACCACCGCCCGGATGGTCAGGTCGTGGTCGTCCGCGTCGTGTGCGGCGTCGTGATGGCTGGGGCGTTGGTCCACGACGGTTTCCACCGCCAGGTTTTGGCCCAGGAGAATCGCCACCGGCACCTGGCCATAGGCGCAGGGCAGCACCTTCACCCCCGGACGGACCTGGGTGCGTAACCAGGCCAGCAATTGCGCTTGCTGGTCCGGCGTGAGGGTGTCGGTCTTGTTCAGCAGGACTAAATCCGCACAGGCCAACTGATCCGCAAGCAATTCGGCCAAGGGGGTCTCGTGGGCCGTTAGCGGTACACCGTTGGTATAGTAGCGGGACAATTGCCCGGTAATTAGGCTCTCCCCGTCCACGAGCGTAATCACCCCATCAACGGTGGTGCGGGTGCGGATGTCCGGCCAGTTGAAGGCCTGCACCAGGGGTTTGGGCAAAGCCAGCCCGGAAGTTTCAATCACGATGGCCTTGGGCGGGGTAGGGCGTTCCAGCAACAGCCGCATGGTGGGGAGAAAATCCTCCTGCACCGTACAGCACAGGCAACCGTTGGTCAGTTCCACCACCGGCGTATCGCAACCGTCTTGCAGCAGGGAGCCGTCAATTCCCACCTCGCCGAATTCATTGACCACGATGGCCAAACCGGCACTTTGGGGCGATTGCAACAGGTGGCGCACCAGGGTCGTCTTCCCGGCCCCCAAAAACCCGGTAATCACCGTCACAGGAACTTTCCGCATGGGTAAAACGCCTCAAATACCCAGGGGGGGAATGCGGCCCAAAACCCGATTTTTCAGGAGTTCCGGGCGTTCGGCGTAGGGGATAAATCCATCGGTTTTGTCCTGATGGCATTGGGCAAATTGCACCAGGGCGGCGACGGTTTCCGAACGGTTCTCTTTCGCAGGTAGTTGGCCGAATAGGTAGGCGAATTTCCCAGGCGCACTGATGGCGACGGCGCAGGAATTCAGACAGGCGCTCAGACATTTGACCGCTTGGAGTTGCGCGCCGCTTTCTGCCAGGGCTACCTGCAAATCCTGGAGCAGCAATTCGCCCGCGCTGGTACCAATGCGTTTGCCGTCTTGCCAGGTACTGCCACACGTCGTGCAGACAAATAGCGTAGAATGAGCCATCCTTTCACCTCAAAATCATGAACATCAACCCAAGGGCATGCACACCCCCAAAACGTTTCCCGCGGAAGGCAGACCCTTCCTGCCCCCAAAACGGTAGGGTGCTGGGAATTAGCCCGGTGCGGGCGTAAATAGCAGCAATGGGTGCATCTGTACCTCGCAGATTGACCATCCACCGGCGGGCATCCTGGCTGCGGAACAGCGTTCCTTCACAGTTGCGGGACAGCGGCGGATTTGCACCGCACTTTCCCCGTTACCTGGTTGGGCTGGTCCCCCAACCAACCGGCTCCTATACTTTAATGCAGAATGGGCTCCCGTGCCAGATGAAATTTTCCATTGTCACCCCCTGCTACAACGCCGCTCCCTATTTGGCCGAGACGCTGGATTCGGTCTTGCAGCAAACGGCGGTGCGCTCCGGGCAGGTGACCCTGGAATACTGGGTCATGGACGGGGGTTCGACGGATCACACGTTGGCCCTCCTCAAAACCTACAACCACCCCGGTGTGCACATCCATTCGGCCCCGGACCAGGGGATGTACGATGCCCTGGCGCAGGGATTGGCCCAAGTCAGCGGCGATGTCATTGCCTATCTGAATGCGGGGGATTTTTATTATCCCCAAGCCTTTGCCGTCGTCGCCGAAATTGTGCAAACCGGGCAGGTAGATTGGTTGACCGGCTATCGGGTGATCTACAACCCACGGTCGCAGGTAATTCATGTGGATTTGCCCTACCCCTACCGGCGGGAATTGTTTGCTTATGGGTTGTACAACCGGGCCTGGTGTCGGGTGCAACAAGAATCTACGTTTTGGACCCAAACAGTGCATCGCCATCTGGATTTAGAACGGTTAAAATCCTGGCGTTATGCGGGGGATTATTGGCTGTGGATGCAGTTGGCCGCACAGACCGAATTGCAGGTGGTCAGCAGCTACTTGGGGGGCTTCAAACGGCAGCCGGGGCAATTGTCCGAACGGCGGGATGCGTACAACCACGAGGTCGCCCAGATGACCCGTCCGGCTCCCTGGCAGGCACGATTGCAACACATGTGGGATTGGTGCTGCTGGCGCTGGCAAAAACACTACCCCCGCATCTGGCGGTTTGACCCTAAAATAAACCAATGGCGTCGGGATTCCTAAGGATGTAAGTTGGGGCATGAGTCGGGGCACCCTGTTTGATAAGGTTTGGGAACGGCATCAGGTGGCGGTTTTGCCGGACGGCCAGACCCAGTTGTTTATCGCGCTGCATTTGATTCACGAGGTGACCAGTCCCCAGGCGTTTGCCATGCTGCGGGAGCGGGGACTGCCGGTGCTCTTCCCGGAGCGCACGGTGGCCACGGTGGACCACATTGTCCCGACGGATAACCAGCAACGCCCCTTTCTTGACCCCCTGGCCGAGGAAATGATCGCCACCTTGGAACGCAATTGTCAGGAATTTGGCATTAAGTTGTATAACATTGGTTCGGGTAACCAGGGGATTGTCCATGTGATCGCGCCGGAGTTGGGGTTGACCCAACCGGGGATGACCATTGCCTGTGGGGATAGCCACACTTCGACGCACGGGGCATTTGGGGCGATTGCCCTGGGGATTGGCACGTCGCAGGTGCGGGATGTGTTGGCCACCCAGACCTTGGCGATTTCCCGGCTCAAGGTGCGCAAGATTCAGGTGGATGGGGAGTTGGCGCCGGGGGTGTATGCCAAGGATGTGATTTTACACATTATTCGCACCTTGGGGGTAAAGGCGGGGGTAGGCTACGCCTATGAGTACACCGGCAGTACCATTGCCCGCTTTAATATGGAAGAGCGCATGACGGTTTGCAATATGTCGATTGAGGGGGGGGCGCGCTGTGGCTACGTCAACCCGGATGCGGTGACCTATGCTTATGTGCAAGGGCGTCCCTATGCGCCGGTGGATTGGGAACGGGCGGTATCCCAGTGGCAGACCTTTGCCAGCGACCCGGATGCCCTTTATGATGACGAGGTGTATTTCCGTGCGGCAGAGATTGCCCCGACGGTGACCTGGGGGATTACACCGGGGCAGGGCATCGGTGTGGATGAGCGGGTGCCGGACTTGGCCGATTTGCCCCCAAGTGAGCGGGATTTGGCCGCCGAGGCTTACCGGTATATGGGAGTGAGGCCGGGACAGCCGATTGTTGGGATGCCGGTGGATGTGTGTTTCATCGGCAGTTGTACCAATGGTCGCATTACAGATTTGCGGGAGGCGGCGCGGGTGGTGCAAGGGCGACGGGTAGCGCCGGGCGTGAAGGCCTTTGTGGTGCCCGGTTCGGAGGCGGTCAAACGGCAGGCGGAGGCGGAAGGGTTGCACGAGGTGTTTTTGGCCGCCGGGTTTGAGTGGCGCTCGCCGGGGTGTTCCATGTGTTTGGCGATGAACCCGGACAAGTTGCAGGGGCGGCAGGTGAGTGCTTCTTCCTCGAACCGGAATTTCAAGGGCCGCCAGGGTTCAGCGGCCGGGCGCACCCTGTTGATGAGTCCGGCGATGGTGGCAGCGGCGGCGGTGACCGGGCGGGTGACGGATGTGCGGGAGTTGTTATAGGTTTCGGGTGATTGGGGGAATTTGGCCTGTTTTTCCTATAATTGAGAGTATGGTCGCGATCGTCACGCCTTGACCCATCCATGACCCATTGCGCCTTAAGCGTTTGTACGATGCCGGTATTGGCGTTGGCGCTCCTGGGGGCCGGGTGGCAACAGGTGAATCAAACGCTGGGGATGTGGGCGCAGGAGGTGTTTCGGGGGGAGCGGTTGCCCGTGTTACCCACACCGCCGCAGGAATAGCGAATGCACCGTCTGGTTGCGGCAGGCACGACCGGCGGGAGAACTTGAGCCAGGAGTCGAAACGATGAGCACCCTGTTGCGTACCGGTCTGGTGGAAGTGGCGGATGCTATACCGGGGGTGGGAATGCGCCATTTGGGACTGATTGAATCGCTTTTGGAGGCGGTGCTCCAGCAGGAATGTGGCGCCCATTTGGTGGATTTGTTGCGCCAGTTGCAGTCGGTGTGTCTGTTGGAGGGCAAGGCGCAAACAGAAGCGAGTGCGGCGGCGGCAGCCTTGGTGGAGCAATTGGATTTGCATGCGGCGATCCGGGCGACCCGGGCGTTTGCTTTGTATTTTCAGTTGATCAACATTGTGGAGCAGTACCACGAACAGTGTGAGAAAAAAAGGCGGCAGCGGTTGCCGGTAGCCAGTGGCAACGGACATGGCCCGCCAACGTGGTCCTATCTGGAGCAATCCCTGGCCCCCCCGGAGGAGGATGTGGGGAGTCTGCGTTGGTTATTTCCCTATCTCAAGCGGCTCAATGTGCCGCCAGCGCGAATTCAGAGTGTGATTGACCAGATGGACATTCGCCTGGTGTTTACGGCCCACCCGACGGAAATTGTGCGGCATACGATTCGGGACCGGCAGCGGCGGATTGGCCATCTGTTGGCCCGCTTGGACTGGGCCGAGGCGGGTTTGGAAAAGGGGATAACGGCGCCCTGGGAGGTAGAGGCAGTCAAGGCGGAACTGCTGGAGGAAATTCGCCTGTGGTGGCGCACGGATGAATTGCACCAGATGAAGCCGACGGTGCTGGATGAGGTGGACTACACCTTGCACTATTTCCAGGAGGTGCTGTTTGACGCGATTCCCCTGTTGCACGAGCGGTTTCGTCAGTCGTTGCAGGCGGTCTTTCCCCATTTGCGGCCCCCGAAGCCGGATTTTTGCCAGTTTGGTTCCTGGGTGGGGGCCGACCGGGATGGCAACCCCTCGGTGACGCCCCTGGTGACCTGGCAAACGGCGGTGTTTCAGCGGGGCATGGTCTTGCAAAAGTATTTACAATCGGTGGAGAAATTAATCAGTTTGTTGAGTCTATCGTTGCACTGGAGCAATGTGCTGCCGGAGTTGTTGGAATCGCTTGAGCAGGACAAGTTACAGATGCCGGAGGTTTATGAGCAGTATGCGATTCGCTACCGGCACGAGCCTTACCGGATGAAATTGGCCTATATGCGCCAGCGGCTCCAGAACACCTTGACTCGGAACCGTCAACTCACGCACCCGGATTGTGTCGTGCCGGGGGGGTTGGTGTATTACGCAAGGGGGTCGGAGTTTTTGGCGGAGTTGGATTTGCTCCGGCGGAGTTTACAGGCCAGTGGGTTGACCTGCCGGGCGTTGGAGCATTTGGTGATCCAGGTGTCTACGTTTGGGTTTATCTTGGCGCGGTTGGACATTCGCCAGGAGAGTGCCCGGCATGAGCAGGCGTTGGCGGAAATTGCCCAGTATTTGCAGGTTTTGCCCCAGGATTATCTGGAGTTGGGGGAAGCGGAGCGGTGTGCCTGGTTGCTGGAGGAATTGCAGACCCGCCGTCCTTTGATTCCCGCGCGGTTGCCGCTTTCGGAGGCGACTCAGGAAACCGTAGCGACGGTGCAGATGGTGGCGCGGTTGCAGCAGGAATTTGGCCCGGAGATTTGCCAGACCTACATTATCAGCATGAGTCATGCCTTGAGCGATTTGCTGGAGGTGTGGCTGTTGTTGAAGGAGGCGCAATTGTATGACCCGGTGACCCATCGCAGTTTGGTGCAGGTGGTGCCTTTATTTGAGACGGTGGAGGATTTGCAGCGGTCGCCCCAGATTATGGCGCAGTTGTTCCAGTTGCCCTGGTATCAGCAGTATCTGCGCCAGGCCGGGGAGCCGTTGCAGGAGGTGATGCTGGGCTATTCCGACAGCAATAAGGATTCCGGGTTTCTCAGCAGCAATTGGGAAATTTACAAGGCGCAGCGGGCGTTGCAGCAGGTGGCGGCTCAACACGGGGTGACCCTGCGCTTTTTTCACGGGCGGGGGGGGTCTGTCGGGCGGGGAGGAGGTCCTACTTACGAGGCCATCCTGGCGCAGCCGGGGGATACGGTCAACGGGCGGATCAAGATTACGGAGCAGGGGGAGGTTTTGGCTTCCAAGTATTCCCTGCCGGAACTCTGCTTATTTAATCTCGAAAATGTCGCGACAGCAGTGCTGCAAGCAAGTTGTTTGAAGTTGGGTTTTGATGAAATTATTCCTTGGCATGAAATCATGGATGAGTTGGCGCAGCGTTCCCGGCAGCACTACCGCCAACTGATTTATGAACACCCGGATTTTTTAGATTTTTTCCATCAGGTCACGCCGATTGAAGAAATTAGCCAATTGCAGATCAGTTCGCGACCGTCCCGCCGCAAGGGAAAAAGGGATTTTGCCAGTTTACGGGCGATCCCTTGGGTGTTTAGCTGGACGCAGATGCGGTTACTCTTGCCTGCCTGGTATGGGTTGGGCACGGCTTTGGCGGAATTTATTGCCCAAAACCCGGAAGAACATGTGAAATTGCTGTGTTATTTTCATGCCAAGTGGCCGTTTTTCCGTATGGTGATTTCCAAGGCCGAAATGACCTTGGCAAAGGTGGATTTGAAGATGGCGCATCACTACGTGGAGCAGTTGGCGCAGCCCCAGGACAAGTCCCGGTTTGAGCCGATCTTTGCCCAGATTGCTGCGGAATATCACCGCACGCGGGAGATGGTTTTAACGATTACCCGGCGGGAGCGGCTGTTGGATGGGGATGTGCATCTGCAACAGTCGGTGCAATTGCGCAATGGGACGATTGTGCCGTTGGGGTTTTTGCAGGTGTCGCTGCTCAAACGGTTACGGCAACCGCAACCGCAGGGTTTGGCGTCCCGTTACAGCAAAAGTGAGTTGTTGCGAGGGGCTTTGTTGACCATCAATGGCATTGCTGCGGGGATGCGCAATACGGGCTGAGCATCAACCGGCATTTTTGGCATTTTTTGCCCTAAGTGGCTGCAGCTTTTTGCGCGGGGGCAGATGGGAACATTACTTAAGTTAAATTGGCCAGGGCGTCACGGCCCATTCTTAGGTCAAAATTGTTATGGGCATCCAAAATAAAAAATACCAAAATAAAAAATAAAAAATATATTTTGGAACTATGTTTGTGAATGGGGACTGGGTAATGTTGATGGGTAAGCTGATGCGGGTTGGGCGGTGGGCAGTGGCGGTGACAACGCTGGTATTGGCGTTGCGTCTGCTGGAACAGCCAGGACCAGCTCGCCCGTTGCGCACGGTGCAGGAACATTTTCTGGGGATTCCCGCCCCCCTGTTGCCTTTGGGTACGGCTGAGAACCGCCGTCGCTATTTGCGTGATGCCTTGGTGGATGAGCGCCATGGCTATATCCGTTATCAAGCAAGCGACAATCCCGAGCGGTTTGAATTTGCCATTTTTCGCAAAACCAATGGGCAATATCTGGCGGCGTTTAGCGTGCCTTACGACCCGGATTTTTGGGACCAACCCATCCCGTCGCGATTGATTTTGCTGGACTATCGCCAGGGGCGGTGGCAAGATGTTACTAAGGAGTTGTTACCTGTGCCTTTGGCGCCGACCCTGACCTACCAATTGCCGCGCGTGGGGCGGGATATCGTGGTGGTCAATCACCGCAACCAGAAACGCTACCGTTTGCGCTGGCACAATGACCGCTTTGTGCGCCTGGGGATGTGACCGACGCTCGATGGCAATGCTAGGATAGCGATTGATTAAGAAAGAGAGCCAGCGATGCAAAAGTCCATAGTGTTTGACGGAAGGGAGTTCCGTCTGCGTTTAGGGGAATTGGCGCCCCAAGCGGGTGGTTCGGTGTTGGTGTCCTGTGGGGATACGGCGGTATTGGTGACGGCAACCCAAGGGACAGCCCGGGAGGGGGTGGATTTTCTCCCCCTGATGGTGGAATACGAGGAACGCTTGTATGCGGCAGGTCGGATTCCGGGGGGCTTTTTGCGGCGAGAAGGCCGTCCCCCGGAGAAGGTCATTTTGACCAGCCGGTTGATTGACCGGCCCCTGCGGCCTTTGATCCCGGATTGGCTGCGGGAAGATATGCAGGTGGTGGCGACCACGTTGTCGTTGGATGAGGATGTGCCCCCGGATATTTTGGCGGCTTTGGGGGCGTCTTTGGCGGTGGCCATGGCGGGGATTCCCTTTTTGGGGCCGATGGCGGCGGTGCGGGTCGGCTTGCTGGGGGATGAATTCATCCTCAACCCCACCTACGCGGAAATTGAGGCGGGTGAATTGGACCTGGTGGTGGCCGGGTCGCCCCAAGGGGTGGTCATGGTGGAATGCCGGGCGAATCAATTGCCGGAAGCGGACATGATTGAGGCGATTGATTTCGGCTATGAGGCGATTCAGGAGTTGATCCGCTTGCAACAGGAAGTGTTGGCGGAACTGGGGGTGACCCTGAGTGTGCCTGTGGCGCCGGAACCCCCGGCGGATTTGCTGGCCCTGGTCGAGGAAACGGCCACCGCAGGGGTGCAGGCAATTTTGGACCAAACCATTGCCGATAAGCAGTTGCGCAACCAGGCGCTGGAGGCGGTCAAGGCCCAGGTGATGGCGGCGCTGGCGGCTTTGCCGGAAGAGGACCCGCGGCGGGTGGCGGGGACGGAAAAAACGGTGGATGCGCTGTTTAAGGCCCTGACCAAAAAATTGATGCGTCGCCATGTGCTGGAAAAGGGCATCCGGGTAGATGGGCGGCGGCCAGACGAGGTGCGCCCGATTTGTTGTGAAGTGGGGGTGCTGCCCCGCCGGGTGCATGGGTCGGCGCTGTTCCAGCGGGGTTCAACGCAGGTGTTGTCGGCGGTGACCTTGGGCACGCCGGGGGATGCCCAGGAGTTGGCAGATGACCTGCACCCGGAGGAGGAAAAACGCTACTTGCACCATTACAACTTTCCCCCCTATTCGGTCGGGGAGGCGCGGCCTTTGCGGGCGCCCTCGCGCCGGGAAATTGGGCATGGGGCCTTGGCGGAACGGGCCTTGGTGCCGGTGCTGCCGGGCAAAACGGAATTTCCCTACGTGTTGCGGGTGGTCTCGGAGGTGCTTTCCTCCAATGGCTCGACCTCGATGGCATCGGTCTGCGGTTCTACCCTGGCGTTGATGGATGCGGGGGTGCCCCTCAAACGCCCGGTGAGTGGGGTGGCGATGGGGCTGATCAAGGAAGGGGACCAGGTGCAGGTGTTGACCGACATCCAGGACATCGAGGACTTCCTGGGGGATATGGACTTCAAGGTGGCGGGCACGGATACGGGGATTACGGCGCTGCAAATGGATATGAAAATCCCCGGTCTGGATGTGGCGACCCTGGCACAAGCCATCAAACAGGCGCGGGCCGGACGGCTGTTTATCTTGGAAAAGATGCTCGCTACTTTGGCAGCACCCCGTACCAGTCTGTCGCCCTATGCGCCGCGGTTGTTGACCCTTAAGATTGACCCTGAATCCATCGGCGTGGTGATTGGTCCAGGCGGCAAGACCATCCGGAGCATCACGGAGGAAACCGGCGCCAAGGTGGACATTGAAGAAGACGGGACCGTGACCATCAGCGCTGCCGACGAGGAGCGGGCGCAAAAAGCCTACCGGATTATTGACGGCATGACCCGCAAGCTCAACGAGGGGGATGTCTATACCGGGCGGGTGACGCGGATTATTCCCATCGGGGCGTTTGTGGAAATCCTGCCGGGGAAAGAGGGCATGATCCACATTTCCCAACTGGCCGAACATCGGGTGGGCAAGGTAGAAGATGTGGTTTCGGTTGGGGATGAGGTGATTGTGCGGGTGCGCGAGATTGACAGCCGCGGGCGGATCAACCTCACCCGCTTGGGCATTCACCCGGACGAAGCGGCGACGGCGCGGCAGAAACAATAGCCCTAAGCTACCCCCAGGGAGCACGCCAGACCTTTATACTTGCTTTCTAAGGAGGTCGTGCCGGTTTGTCTCTGGGGGTGGAATTATGCGCTGGCTTTGGGCATTGGGGTTGACGGTGCTGTTATGGCTGGGGAATGGGGGAGCAGCCTGGGCGACGGCGGTCAGCGAATTGCCCGCGACGCCCCCCCAGTGGGTGCTAGACCAGGGGGAACTGTTTAGCCCCAGCACCATCGGCCAAGTCAATCGCACGTTGACCCAGCTCGCTAGGGACACGGGCTTCCAGGTGCGGTTTGTGAGCCTGCGTCGGTTGGATTACGGGGAAACGGCGGCCAGTTTTGGGGAAAAGCTCTTCCAGCGCTGGTTTCCCGATGGGGGTGCGCGGCAGGTGTTGGTGACCTTGGTGGCGCGCACGGCGACGGCGGACCTCCAGGCCGGGGACGAGGTTACCCCTTTGTTACCGGCGGCGACGGCCTTGAGCATCACCGAGGAGACCCTGTTGCGCCCGGTGCGCCGGAATATCTATAACCAGGCGTTATTGGATACGGTGGAACGGTTGCGCTTGATTTTATCCGGCCAACCCGACCCTGGCCCACCCCCGGAGGAAATTGAACCCACGGCGGGAACGTTTGCCACCGTAGCAGAAACTCGGCAGCAGCGGGATGTGTGGACGGCGGTGGTGATTGTGTTGCTGATTCTAGCGACGGTGATTCCCATGGTCACCTATTACTGGTATGTCCAGCGATGAAGGTGTGGGTGTACCATACCCCGGAACAGGTGCCAGAGGGGGAATTGCCGGACGGGGCGGTGGTGGTGGATGTCCTGCGGGCGACGACCACCATCGCCG
The DNA here is from genome assembly GCF_053491055.1 of Gloeomargarita sp. NCBI lineage: Bacteria > Bacillati > Cyanobacteriota > Cyanophyceae > Gloeomargaritales > Gloeomargaritaceae > Gloeomargarita > Gloeomargarita sp. The sequence goes on along the minus strand of NZ_JBRCEP010000064.1, from coordinate 12,570 downwards.
TGGCGTTGGCAGCGGGCGCAACGGCAGTGCAAGTGTTTGCGGATTTGGGCGAGTTGCTGCGGGTAAGTGAACCCTGGCCGGCGGCGCAGCGGTTGCGGGTGGGGGAACGGGGCGGCAAGGTGGTCGATGGGTTTGACCTGGGCAATTCTCCCCTTGAGTGCACACCGGAGCGGGTCAAGGGACGGCGGTTGTTCATGAGTACGACCAACGGCACCCGCGCTCTGATGCGGGTACAGGCAGCGCCTCAGGTACTCACCTGCGCCTTGGTCAACCGGCAGGCGGTGGTAGAGCGGTTGCAACGGCAGCGACCGGAGCGGCTTTGGGTGTTGGGGTCGGGTTGGGAAGGGGCGTTTTCCCTGGAGGATACTTTTTGTGCGGGGGCCTTGCTGGCGGGTTTGGGCGGTCTGGCCGCGGCGGCCAATGACGAAGCGGTGGCGGCCTTGGCGTTGTATGCCCAATGGCAGAACCAGACCTTGGCGTTGCTCGAGCGCGCCAGTCACGGGCAACGGCTGTTGGGTTTGGGGCAGGGGGCGGATTTGCGTTTTTGTGCCCAGGTGGACTGTTTGCCCACCGTACCCTGTCAGACCGAGCCAGGGATTCTCACGGCGATGCCATAGACCGCTGGCGATGATGGGTCTTATGGGCAACCCTAGGGTGGTATACTTGGGGGAGTGGCCGCACCCATTTCCTCATGGCTGAACCGCTGCGATTGACCCGGGACGAATTGTTGCAACGTTACAGCGAGGGGGAACGGGATTTTCGGGGGGCCATACTGGGCGATGTGGATTTGAGCAACTGTATTCTCAGCCGCATTGTTCTGGTGAATGCCTTTTTGGAGAAAGCGAACCTGACGGGCACGAATTTTTTGGGGGCGAATTTCCAAGGGGCAATTCTCAACGGGGCGCGGATGTACAACTGCAATTTGAGCGGCGCCAATTTGATCGATGCCCAACTGCGGGGGGCGGACCTGCGGCGGGCCTATCTGCGGGGGGCCAATCTCACGCGGGCGCACCTGAGCGAATGCGACTTGAGCAGCGCCAATCTGGGGGATGCTATTTTGCAAATGGCGCGGTTGCGGGATGCCAATTTGACGGAGGTGCGCTGGCGGGGGGCAGATTTGACCAAAGCAGACCTGCGGGGTGCCAAATTGACGGGTGTGGACCTCAAACAGGTGCTCCTGGACGAGGCGTTGTTGCCTTGAATTGAGGGTGGGGCGACGCCCAAACCATTGGGTTATCATGGGGGCGAACAGGGCCTCACCAACCGCCCAACCCTTCCCCAACGTTTGCCCATAGGACAACATGCCTCTTGACCTATCCGAATGGCTGCGTGTTTGGGCTGCCCATCCTTGGGGGACGGCGGTGCTGGTGAATACGGTGCTGCTGGCTCCGCTGTTGCTCATGCCGCCGACGGTGTTGACCCGCTGGGGGGCGGTGCACGCCTGGCTGTTGGGGGTGGTTCTCTGGGGCAGCCTGGGCTGGCGGGGCTATGGGGTGGTGGTGTTTTATTTCGCGGTCGGCTCGGCAGTGACCAAAGTTGGCTATGCGGTCAAGGCGGCGCGGGGAATTGCCGAAGCGCGGGGCGGGGCACGGGGGCCGGAAAATGTCTGGGGTTCGGCGGCGGTGGGGGCACTTTGTGCACTGGGCATTGCCTGGCTGGGGGAACCTTGGACCTTCCCGTTGCAAATGGGGTTTGTGGGCAGTTTTGCCGCCAAACTCAGCGATACGGTCGCCAGCGAAATTGGCAAAGCCTACGGTCGCCACACCATTCTCCTGACCACCTGGCAGCCCGTTCCCCCTGGCACCGAGGGCGCAGTCAGTTGGGAGGGCACGCTGGCGGGGTTGCTGGGGGGGCTGGGGTTGACCCTGGTGGGCTGGGCCGTGGGCCTGGTACCCGTCATGGGAATTCCCATTTGTGTGGCGGCGTCCGTGCTTGCCAATGCCGTGGAAAGCTGGGTGGGAGCGACCTGGCAGCGGCAGTGGCCCTGGCTCACCAACGAGTGGGTCAATGGCCTCAATACCCTAGTGGGCGCGCTCATCAGCGGCAGTGGTGCGTGGTGGCTCCGTCAGTGGCTCTGATATAGTGAAACCCAGCATCGAGGGGGCAGCACGATGACCATTGCCAGCATCAATCCCTGGGATGGTACAGTTTTACAGACTTTTACCCCGCTGACGGAGGCGGAATTGGCCACCAAACTGGAGCAAGCCGCCGCCGGCTTTGCCACCTATCGCCGGTGGTCCCTGACCCAGCGGGCGGCAGGGTTGCATCGCTTGGCAACCCTACTCCAGACACAACGGGACACCTGGGCGCGCACCATCACCCTGGAAATGGGCAAACCGATTCAGGCGGCGCTGGCGGAAGTGGATAAATGTGCCTGGGTCTGTCGTTACTACGCTGAGCGGGGGGCGGAATGGTTGCAAGACCAACCAGGCCCCCTGGAATATCTCCCCGATGGCAGCGTGGCCCGCACCTGGGTCCGCCGGCAACCCCTGGGGGTGATTTTGGCCGTCATGCCCTGGAATTTCCCGTTCTGGCAGGTGTTTCGCGCCCTGGCCCCGGCATTGATGGCCGGCAACGTCCTGCTTTTGAAACACGCCTCCAACGTTCCCCAATGTGCCCTGGCGATTGAACAGTTGGTCACCCAAGCCGGATTTCCGCCTGGTGTCATGCAAACCCTGCTGATCGAAGCCCAGCGGGTCGCCCCCCTGTTGGCCGACCCCCGCATCCAGGCTGCCACCCTGACAGGCAGTGAAGCCGCAGGCATGGCCTTGGCCGCCGCCGCTGGCCAATCCTTGAAAAAAACCGTGCTGGAACTAGGAGGCAGCGACCCTTTTATCGTTCTCCCCAGCGCCGATGGGGAAGCTGCCCTCCAGACCGCCGTCACTGCCCGGATGCTCAACAACGGCCAGTCCTGCATTGCCGCCAAACGGTTTATCCTCCATGCCGACATTGCCGCCGATTTCATTCCCCGCCTGGTCGCCCGCTTCCAAGCCCTCAAACTGGGCGATCCCCTCGACCCCAGCACCGAACTTGGCCCCTTGGCCACCCCTGCCCTGCGCGCCGAACTCCACCGGCAGGTCACCGACATGGTGCAACAGGGTGCCCAACTGCTCTGTGGCGGCCACATTCCCCCCGGCAACGGCAATTTTTACCCCCCCACCCTCTTGACCAACCTCCCCCCCAGCGCCCGCGCCATCGAATTTTTCGGCCCCGTTGGCCTCATTTACGTCGTCGCCGATCTCGACCAGGCCATCCAGGTCGCCAACGACAGCCCCTTTGGCCTCGGCGCCAGCGCTTGGACCCGCGACCCCCAGGAACAACAGCGGCTGCTTGACGAACTCGAAAGCGGCTGCGTCTTCATCAACGGCATGGTGCGATCCGACCCCCGCTTGCCCTTCGGCGGCATCAAACGGTCCGGCTATGGGCGGGAATTGGCCGAGTGGGGCCTGCTGGAATTTGTCAACCTCAAAACCCTCTGGGTCAAAGAATCCTGAGAGCAACCATTAAAAAATATGACAAAAACCCACCGGCACACCGCAGCTAGGCGCCCATTTGGCTGCGATTTCTCGGTATAAATGCGGTGCAAAGCTGGTATTATTTGCAATCCCGTTACACCGGGGCGAGCGTGTGTGATGATCTGTCAGATTTTTTTGGAAAACTTTACCTGCAAAACCAGAAAGCGATGGTAACCTTAAAGTCACATCCAAACGATTCAAGAAAGGAGGTTAGCGATGCAAGGGAAAACAGTGCATGTTAAGCCGGGAACCCGCAACCACAAGGGTTTTTTTGTGGATGAAGCTCCCTATACGCTGGTGGATATCAATGCCGCAGGCTGGGCGGTCATTTGTGTGGACGACGCCATTTGCCATTTTGTCGATCCCGATGATTTAGAAATGTTTGGGGAAGCCTAAAGCGGTAAAGGGAAACATAGGCTGCATCCTTGGGGTGCAGCCTCTTTGGGGGGCTTTGGTCGCCCAGCCTGCTTCCATCTTCTCTTAGGCCAACTGTTTGATTTCGTTGAGGATTTGGGCAATGACGTCCCGAGCGTTGCCAAAGAGCATGGCCGTGCGGTCTTTGTAAAACAATTCATTTTCCACCCCCGCATACCCCCGGTTCATACTGCGTTTGATCACCACCGTCCGCTGCGCCTTGTCCACTTCCAGAATGGGCATACCGTAAATCGGGCTATTTTTGTCATGGCGGGCCGCCGGATTCACCACATCGTTGGCCCCCACCACCAACACCACATCCGTGCGCTCAAATTCGGGGTTAATGGCCTCCATATCGTAGAGCTGGGTGTAGGGGACATTGGCTTCTGCCAGCAACACGTTCATATGCCCTGGCATCCGCCCTGCCACCGGATGAATGGCATACTTGACCGACACCCCCCGCTGTGTCAAGGCATCAGCCAACTCCCGCAGCACGTGTTGCGCCTGGGCCACCGCCATCCCATACCCCGGCACAATCACCACCGAACGGGCATAGGCCAGTATCATCGCCGTTTCCTCCTCATCCGTGCGGCGAATGGTACCCGTCACAGCTCCCCCTACCGTTGTCCCCTGGGTGGCCGTAAACGCCCCAAACAACACATGGCCCAGGGAGCGGTTCATGGCCTTACACATGATCTGGGTCAAGATCAACCCAGACGCCCCCACCAACGCCCCTGAGACCACCAGCGCATCATTCAGGAGAATAAACCCGGTTGCCGCCGCCGCCAGACCCGAAAACGAATTGAGCAGCGAAATCACCACCGGCATATCCGCCCCGCCAACCGGCAAGACAAACAGCACCCCAAAGACCAGCGACAGCGCCAGCACCGCCGCAAACGCTCCCAGATGCAACGGCGACAGCAACACCACCCCACCTGCTGCCAGGGTTCCCGCCGCCAAACCCACCGTCAGCCAGCGTTGCCCCGGTAACACCACCGGGCTGCCCGTAACCCACCCCTGCAATTTCCCAAACGCCAACAAACTGCCCGTAAAGGTCACCCCGCCAATCAACACCCCCAACAGGGTAGAAATCAAAGCCGCCATAGCAAGGGGCATACCCGCCAAAGTACTGCGCCAAAACTCCCCGGCAGCAATCAGCACCGAAGCCGCCCCCCCTAACCCATTCAACAAACCCACCATCTGGGGCATGGCCGTCATCGCCACCCGGTAGGCCATCACCGCCCCGACGACCGACCCTATGCCCAAACCCAGCAGCACCTGGCCGTAATTCAATACCTGCTGCTGGAGCAAGGTCGCCACAATCGCCAAAGCCATGCCGACTGCCGCCCAGACATTCCCCAACCGCGCCGTCGCCGGAGAACCCAACTTTTTAATACCCACAATAAACAGAGAAATTGCCACCAAATAGGTCAATTCAATCCCTGTAGGCAACCAATCCAGAGCATTCATCGCCTCACTCCTTGCGCGCAATTCATAGGCCCAGAGCTGGGAGGGGATGCGTCATTGAGTACCCTCATTTTTTGAACATTTGCAGCATCCGGTCGGTGACCAAAAAGCCGCCCACCACATTCACCATTGCCAGGGCAACTGCCGTGACCCCTAGCACCTCACTCAGGGTATCTTGGGCCGTGCCAGCCAACAGAATTGCCCCCACCACCGCAATCCCAGAAATGGCATTCGCGCCAGACATCAAAGGGGTGTGCAACGTCGGCGGCACTTTATTAATCACCTCAAAGCCTGCAAACGTCGCCAACACAAACACAAACAACGCCGAAATCAACGCCGGGTTCATCGCTGTAGGTTCACATCGGGGATTGAACGTCACTATGGCACAGGAAATGCCCCCCCTGTCCGGACTACCAGAAATTCTTTGGGATCAAGCCCCCAGGATGCGGGCCTGGTACTCCGTTTCCGTGAGTAACTGCTGCGGTTGCCGGTCTAAAAACAACCGGCCCTGGAGGTGGTCCCATTCGTGTTGCACAATCCGCGCCACAAAGCCTGTAAATTCCTGCGTCACAATGTCCCCCTGCACCGTCACGTACTGCACCTGCACCCAGGGGGCGCGGGCGACCAACCCCCGTTGCTGCGGCACACTCAAACAGCCCTCCCAGCCCCACACCGGCTCTTGCGCCTGGGCGATGATTTCCGGGTTGATCATCACCAAGGGTTCCATCAGCGGCGCCTCCGGATAGCGCGGATTGGGACGGGAAGCCACCACCAGCATTTGCAAAGACACCCCCACTTGGGGCGCGGCCAAACCCACCCCCTGCGCTGCCCGACAGACAGCCACCAAATCCCCAGCCAACTGCTGTATCTGCGGGTCGCTCACCTCCCGTACCGGTTGCGCCGGTTGACGTAGGATGGGATGCCCCGCTTGCAGAATTGTCAGTGTCATATCCCTTAATGATTTTTAACAGTAACAGGGGGGATCACGGTTTATTTTTAATAAAGAGGGGGGAACGCAAGCACGTATCCACGGGTTCCTGTTCACATCATCATAATGGATTCTTAACATGAGTAGTCAATTGGCGTTAGCACTGCGGGAAGGGACGAAAAAGGCCCACACGATGGCAGAAAACGTCGGCTTTGTCCGGTGTTTTCTCAAAGGGGTAGTGGACAAGCAGTCCTACCGTAAATTGGTCGCGAATTTGTATTTCGTCTATGGGGCGTTGGAAGCGGCGATGGCCCAGCATCAGGAGCACCCGGTCGTCGGGCCATTGTATTTCCCAGAGTTGGTGCGGCAACCGGCTTTGGAGCGGGATTTAGCGTTTTACTACGGCCCCCAGTGGCGCGAGGAAATTTCCCTGTCCCCCGCCGGTCAAACCTATGTCCAGCGCATCCACGAGTTAGCTGCCAACCAGCCGGAGTTGTTGGTGGCGCATGCCTACACCCGCTACATGGGGGATTTATCGGGGGGGCAAATTCTGAAAAAAATTGCCCAAAATGCCATGAATTTGGGGGAGGAGGGGGTAGCCTTCTACCGCTTTGAGCAGATTCCTGACGAAAAAGCCTTCAAAGCCCGCTACCGCCAAACTTTGGACGCCTTACCGGTGGATGCGGCGCTGGTGACGGCCATTGTGCAAGAAGCCAATCGCGCCTTCGGTCTGAACATGAGAATGTTCCGCGAGCTGGAGGGGAATCTGATCAAGGCGATTGGCATTGTGCTGTACAACACACTGACGCGGGGGCGGCAAAGGGGCAGCACGGAAACGGAATTAGCGCCTGCTGCCGAGTAGGTTCCCTGGCCTTCCTCGGTGTATGACCCAGCGCACCCTGGCGGAGATCAACGCCAAAATTCAGGCCAAACAGGCGGTGGTCTGGACCGTGGCGGAACTCAAAGCCCGAGTGCAGGCGTGGGGTGTGGGTCGTTGTGCCCGTATGGTGGATGTGATCACCACAGGTACGTTTGAGCCGATGGAGGCTTCAGGGGCGGTGATCAATCTTGGGCAGACGGACCCACCCATTAAACTCAAGCAATGTTGGCTGGATGGGGTGCCTGCCTACACCGGGTTTGGGGCGGTGGATGTGATCGTGGGTGCATCCCAACCGGCAGAGGAGGAGGGGACCGAGCGTGGGGGTGGTCATGTGATTGCCGACCTCATTGCCGGCGAGAGCGTTACCCTGAAAGCTGTGGGGCACAGCACCGACTGTTATCCCCGCGCCCGGCTCGACACTCGGATTCGCAAAGACACCATCAACCAGTTTTATCTGTACAATCCCCGCAACTTGTACCAAAACTTTATTGTCGGGGTCAACGGCGGTGACCGGACGCTCTACACCTATCTGGGGCCGTTGTTGCCCCAATTGGGCAATGCGGTCTATGCCTGTACGGGCGCGTTGTCTCCCCTGTTGAACGACCCGGATTTACGGTGTGTGGGCATTGGCACCAAGATATTTCTGGGGGGCGGCGTGGGCTACATTGCTTGGGAGGGCACGCAGCATTTCCCGTTGCAAAAGCGACTCCCCAACCGCGTGCCCGTTGGGCCAGCCGCGACGGTGGCGTTGATTGGCGATGCCCACCAGATGCAACCCCGCTGGGTGCGTGGTTGTTTTTTCAAACATTACGGCCCTTCGCTGTACCTGGGGGTGGGCGTGCCGTTTCCGGTCTTGGACGAGCAGGTGGTGGCAGCCTGTGCCGTCCGGGATGAGGAGATTGTCGTACCCGTGGTGGACTTTGCCATCCCCCGCCGTGTGCGTCCTAGTTTTGGCCTGGTCACCTATGCCCAGCTCAAATCCGGGCAGATTACCATTAATGGCGTGCAGGTACGCACGGCCCCTTTGGCGAGTATTTCCCGGTCGTTGGAGGTGGCAGAAATTCTCAAATCCTGGATTGAGCAGGGAACCTTTACCCTCACCGAGCCGGTCGCGCCCCTACCCCGCGAACGGACCTTTCTCCCCCAAGATGGCTTGGAGTGACCATATACTAGGAGTGCCCCTCTTGTGGCAGCGGTTATGCAGCCCCTATTGACCATTGGGCACTCGCACCATTCGTTGGACAATTTCATTGCCCTTTTACAGCAACATAAGGTTACGGCGCTGGCCGATGTGCGTCCCCTACCTTACAGCCGTCGCTTTCCCCATTTTTGTCGTGCTGTACTAGAAAAACAGTTACTCCAGGCGGCAATTCACTATGTATTTTTGGGGAAAGAATTGGGCGCTCGTCCCGCCAATCCCAATTGCTATGTGGATGGCAAGGCTGTATATGAATACATTGCCGCTACGCCGAAATTTTCCCAGGGAATTCAGCGGCTTCTCAAGGGTGTGCAAAGCCATCGCATTGCCCTGATGTGTGCCGAAAAAGACCCCATCACCTGTCACCGGGCAATTTTATAGTCATTTCAAACAAGTTTGCGACATTCACCTTTACCTGTAAACCCTGTCCTGGAAGGGGATACAGTGATGACCAGTACCTCAAAGTGTTGCATTTTTTTGTGAAATGACTATAATTTGCCAACACTTAATGCCCTACAATTTAGAAATAGTTCATATTCACGAAGATGGCTCCCTGGAGTATCACAAGGATTTGGAAAGACGTATGTTAAAACTGCACCACTTAGAGGAGAAAGAACCGGGAGGCCAACTCTCTTTATTTGGGAATGACCTCGTGCCACAATTGAGTCTGGAAGAACGGCTACAGGAAGCCTATCGTCGCCAGGGCTTAAAAATTGCCTATGTGGAAAAGGAACAGAGTGAGGATAGTGATGATTAAATTATTTACGATTGGGTTTACCCGCAAATCAGCAGCCCAGTTCTTTGAGGGATTAAAAAAAGCCGGCGTGAAGAAACTAATTGATACGCGGTTAAATAACACCTCACAATTATCGGGATTTGCCCAGCAGGATGACCTAGAGTATTTCCTAAATAAAATTGGACAAATTAAGTATGAATATTATTCGCCTTTACCTGTAAACCCTGTCCGAGAAGGGGACACGGTGATGACCGGCACCGCAACGTGTGGCATTTTCTTGTGAAACAGCTATGAGCGTACTATTGGAGAGGGAAAAGTTCTGGTTTAGACTAGGATTATGGGATTAGTCTTGCACGAACCGGCCTGGGAGCGACAACCCCGGGAACCGCAACGGGCCTACCACATGTTCTGCCGCTACCGGGACTTGGGTGCGCAGCGGCAATTGACATCCCTAGAGGGCGATTACTCGCTCAAGCAATTATCGAAATGGCTCAACCGCTGGCACTGGGTAGAGCGGGCCGCCGCCTGGGACCAATACCTGGCCATGTTATGGCAACGGCATTACCACCAGCAACAGCAACATCAGCAGGATGTGTGGCGGCAACGGCAGGAGCAGTGGCGGGAAACCGAGTGGGAGTATGTGCGCGCCCTCCAGCGCAAGGTCGATGCCATCTTGAGCCTCCCGGTAACCCGCCAACGCACAACCAGGGACGGTAAGACCGTGATCATTGAGCCCCTGCATTGGAGTGTGGGGGATGTCGCCCAGTTGGTGCAGTTGATGAGCGACCTCGGACGCAAAGCTTTGACTACCCCGCCCCCTGCGCTTGCCCCGCTTTTGCCGGTCTTGGCGACTCGCATGTCCCCGAGTGCCTATGGAGAATTGCTGCAGGCACTGCAGGAATTTCAGCAGACTCAGGCCGGGTTGGACTCTTGAGCCGCCAGACAGTGGTCGAGAATATAGCGCTGTTCGACGTTGCGCAGGAAATAACCGCTAACCATCGCCGAGGCCAACAAACGCCCCAGACTTTCGCGGTCCACCGTAATTTGCACGTGGAAGTGCTCCGCGGGCAGATGCCCCAGCAAACCGATAATGTTGCGTTCCATGACCTGCCGGGTTTCCGGGTTGCTGGGACGGGACAGTTGTTCCACTACTTCCGGCGAGAGGGATTGGACGTATTCCCACAGGCGATTGGTTTCTGGTGCGGTGGTTTCAGACATAGGCAATCAACGTCACTGCAATCGAAAACACTCTAAAATCACGCTAACAAAATCCATCGCCTGCTACAGTGGGCAAAACCGAACTCAACGGTTGGGTTCCGCCTGGTCTTTGAAAACGTCCTTGAGGGCGGTGCGGGCGGCCAAATGACTGCGGGTGGAGGCCAAAATTTCCGATTCCCGACGCAGACGACCCGCCGTGGTTTGCATTTCCAACAGAGCTTGTTGTTCCAAGGGAGCACCTTGGAATTTGGTGGCAACCCAATAGGAAAATTCCCGCGGCAAGGTGGGATACTCCTCCGGTAAATCCACCTGCTGGTCGGTGAGTTTGGCGGACAAACGCACCACATCCTGCAACAGTTGTCGCACTTCCATCGCCAGGGCGTCTAGGTCCTCCGTAGGCGGTTCATCCTCGATCCATTCCACCAGCGCCACCCGAAAAGGTTTTTCCCGCCGATACTTGAGCACTTGAAACCGCTGTTGCCCCACCGTGAGAATGAGCATCCGGCCATCCGGCAGCCGTTCATAGCGCACAATTTCCGCGCAACAACCAACCGTCGCCGGTCGCCCCTCCTGCGGATTCCACATCAACACCCCAAAACGTTTATCGGTTTCCAAGACCGAGGCCATCATCATCCGGTAGCGGTACTCAAAAATGTGCAACGGCAACGGCGAGCCGGGAAACAGGACAACCTCCGGCAACGGAAAGACGGGTAATTCACGCAGGCTGGACATGTGTCGCTCCGGTTACGGGGTGTTAAGGCTTCCTTGACTAATCTAGCGCACCCAAGCGGTAAAGTAGAAAGGAGCTGTTCGGGAAATTGTCCTATGCAGTTGACCCATCGCCCACGCCGTTTACGCCGCAACCCTGCAATCCGCCGTCTGGTGCAGGAGCATGTTTTGAGCGTGAATGATTTGATTTATCCCCTCTTTGTCATGGAAGGGGAAGGGGAACCAGTGCCCATTGCCTCGATGCCCGGATGTTTTCGTTACCCCTTGGACCGGTTGCAATTAGAAGTCAAAACTATTGCGGAATTGGGTATTCCGGGGATTGCCCTATTCCCTGTGATTCCTGAACATAAAAAAGACCCTCAAGGCAGCGAAAGTTTCAATCCCGAAGGACTGGTCCAACGCACCGTTAGAGCCATTAAATCCTTAGTTCCTGATGTATTAATTTTCACGGATGTGGCCCTTGATCCGTTTACGACACACGGCCATGATGGGTTGGTGGATGAGCAAGGGCGCATTTTGAATGATGAAACGGTGGATGTTTTGGTGAAAATGGCGGTTTCCCAAGCGCAGGCGGGGGCGGATTTTGTCGCGCCATCGGATATGATGGATGGACGGGTGGGGGCAATTCGGGCGGCTTTGGATGCGGCAGGTTACACCGAGGTCGGAATTCTCGCCTATTCTGCAAAATATGCGTCGGCCTATTATGGTCCTTTTCGGGATGCTTTAGATTCAGCACCGAAATTTGGGGACAAAAAAACCTACCAAATGGACCCGGCCAACAGCCGCGAAGCCCTCAAAGAAGTGGACCTCGATATACAAGAGGGGGCAGATATTGTCATGGTTAAACCGGCATTGGCCTACCTGGATGTCATCTATCAGGTGAAAATGCGCACGGACGTACCGGTGGCTGCCTACAATGTGTCGGGAGAATATGCAATGGTGAAAGCGGCAGCACAAAACGGCTGGATTGATGAAAAAAAAGTTGTTTTGGAAACGTTAACGGCGATGAAACGGGCTGGAGCAGATATGATCTTGACCTACCATGCGCTGGATGTCGCTCGTTGGCTACGGGATAGCGAGACATAATTCTGGGGAGCATAGGCCATGACCTTATCTGCCCCTATGGGGTACACCCCCTGAAGAATGCCAACACCCTCTTTAGATTGGCGGCAAAAAATCATGGCTGCATACAAGCGGGAGGCACATTGATCCGGGAGGCAGCCAAGCGGTTTATAGCGAAGGGTTGTGTTTAGAAGTGTTGAGTCTTAAAATTTTGCGGGTTTGTACGCACACGGGCATCGAGCCGAACGATACAAAGCATTGTCATTGAGGCGCCACATTCCCATTTATAGTCATTTCGGTTTAGAATGCGACACTAACTTGTGCAATAATTACGAATGATTTCATCAATGGTGGTGCCAGGAGGAGCATACATCCACAATCTTTTTAATGCGCTAAAGTCATGCTCAATAGCATTGAGGTCTG
>NZ_JBRCEP010000063.1:0-6870 GCF_053491055.1 Gloeomargarita sp. | reverse complement strand
GCGGCCTCAAACTGTTCAGCAAGGGCTTCAAACATGGGCGGGCAGTGCGATTGACCTGCATTTTTCGCTAATTTTTATAATTTACCACGTCGGGGCCAGGGGCTGGTTGCATCCTTGGGAAACTGTTGAATTGCGGCAATGAGCTATCGTAAATTAATCTTTGTCCCTTGTCCCAAGTAATTTCCCCAAATTTATGGTTGCTCTGAATTTGCTGGTTGAGGCGCCTGTGCATATCTTGGCGGGTTTGCGCAACGGCAGTTTGGAGCGGATTGGTGGGGTGGTGCGGGAGGTGGATACCAAGCAGGTGGTGATGTGGTTGCGGGATACCGGGACAACCCCAGCCAATACATTTCTAGGAATGACGACCGCAGCGAGCTTACTCTATGTGGGGGTGGCAGCCGTTGGGTTTGCCGTTGTGATCGATAAACTCAATCATAATATTGAAAAAACATTGCAATCCATACAAGCGCAGTTAACAAAAATTGATAACAAACTTGATGTGGGTTTTTATGCCAATTTTCGAGCGGCGGTTGACTTAGCGAAGAATGCTTTTAGTATGCAGCAGTCGGGCAATCGGCAGGCCAGCGCGATGGCAGCCATTAATCGTTTTTTGGAAGCGCAACATATCTACACGGATTTGATAGACCAACAGATGCCCTATAAATCTGCGGCAATTGCTGCCTACTTGCAGACTCTTTATCTTGCCTATCTGATGGAAGCGCGCTGTTATTTGGAATTGGAGGAACTAGAGACAGCCGTAAAACGATTCCAATTTGGCTATCAGGAAACCCACAAACGCCTGCGTCAGTATGTGGATATTCTGCTTACGGATAAACCGATTATCTATTTGCATCCCAAATTATCGCCAGAGGTGGATTTGACCCGCCTTACGCGCATTTTTCAATGGCGGAATCAGGCTAAAGATATGAATGAAAACACGACTTTTGAACTGTTACGCAAGACGCTCGATTTAGATGCCAACTATGACGTGAATATCGGTTATTGGATTGATGCGCTACCCCCAGCCATCATACCCCAGTCCGATATTGAGAGAAATTTATTCGGCGTGACCACCAAAGGCAGGGACAAGGTTTTTAGCAAGTTGAAAGAAACAATTGGTCATATTGAATCTTTCATCGAAACGGATCAGCGGTTTCTTGGCTATGGATTAGGGGTGGAAGCCTTACAAGCCCAAGGGGTGAGCTTCCAGGAATTGCAAAGTTTGCAACCCCCGCAGGATTCATCTGCGCCGGTGGTTTATCTTTTGCCCGCCAGGGAGTGTTGAGTTTTGGAGCTGGCCGTTACAGCGTCCGGTGGTGGGGCTGACCATGTCTGCAGAATTGCTTGCCGTTATCCGGTTGTATGTCACGCTTGTTATTTGCATTGGCTTGGGGTGGGGCATCAGTGCCTATCTGCGCCGGGAGTGGTTGCACTGGGTGGGGCAGTTCCTCTTTTGGGTGGGGATGCCGGTGAGTGTACTGGGGTTTGTCCTGAATGTGCGGCTAGACGGGAGTGTGTGGTGGGCAGGGCTGGTGGCGGTGCTGGCCTTTGGCGGGGCCTGGGGGCTGGGAGAACTTTGGTTGGCAAACTGGGGCAAGCATTGGCCGTCACCGCGCCGCGGGAGTTTTCTGCTGACTGCGATGGTGGGTAATACGGGCTATGTGGGGTATCCGGTGTGTCTGTTTCTCCTGGGGCCGACCTATTTTGCCTGGGCGGTGGTGTTTGACCTGACCAATACCCTCAGCGGTTCCTACGGGTTGGGGGTGTGGTTGGCGGCCCGGTTGGGGGAGCGCTCGGCCCGACCCTGGCTGGCGTTGGTGCACAATCCCATCCTCTGGGCAGCCCTGGTGGCGCTGGTGCTTTACCCGGTGGCTCGCCCGGACTGGCTCAATAGCGCGCTAAAAACCCTGGCCTGGGGTGTGGTGGTGCTGGCGCTGGTGTTGACCGGGGTGCGGCTGGGGCAAATCCGGCAGTGGGGCAAACTCCAGGCGGTGTGGGCGAGTTTGGGGATCAAGATGCTGGTGATACCGCTGCTGGTGGGGCTGGTGTTGCAATGGTTCCCTGTGGCCGACGCGCTGCGGTTGACCCTGGTGCTGCAATCCGGGATGCCCCCTGCTTTGGCAACCCTGGTGTTAACCGAGGCCTATGGCCTAGAACCGGCTTTGACGGTGAGTGCCATCGGGCTGGGGTTGGGGCTGTTGCTGGTGACCTTGCCCCTGTGGTTGGTACTGTTTGGCGGGGGGCTGCGGTAACCTGCCGGCGCTGCTCTGGGAATCGTTAAAATTGAGCTAAACCACCCGTACACTAAACATAGGACAGGTTTCGAGCAAGTTCCCGTGCAACCGACTGACCCGAATAAATTTACCGAAAAAGCCTGGGAAGCCATCGTCAAATCCCAGGATGTGGCCCGGCGCTACCGGCACCAACAACTCGAAGTCGAGCATCTGATTCTCGCCCTGCTAGAGCAGCACGATTTTGCCGCCAAGATGTTGGCACAGGCAGGCTGTGACCTGGCGCAATGCGCGCACCAGCTCGATACCTTTGCCCGGCGGCAACCCCAGGTAAGTCACGGCAGCGGGCAGTTGTATCTGGGGCGGTTTTTGGACCTGTTGTTGGACCGGGCGGAAGCCTACCGGTTGACCTGGAATGATGAATTGATTTCCGTCGAGCATTTGCTGCTGGGGTTGAGCGAGGATGAACGCCTGGGTCGCCGGTTGCTCCAGGGGCTGGGGGTGACCACCGAGCAACTGATTACCGCCATCAAAGCCATCCGGGGTCACCAACGGGTGCAGGATGCCAGCCCCGAAGCCCACTACCAGGCCCTGGAACGCTACGGCCGGGATTTGACCGAGCAGGCGCGGGCGGGGAAGCTCGACCCGGTGATTGGCCGGGATGAGGAAATTCGGCGGGTGGTGCAGGTGTTGTCCCGGCGCACGAAAAACAATCCGGTGTTAATCGGCGAACCGGGGGTGGGCAAAACGGCGATTGCCGAGGGATTGGCGCAACGGATTGTCAACGGGGATGTGCCGGAATCCCTGAAAAATCGCCGCTTGATTGCTCTGGATTTGGGCAGCCTGGTAGCGGGCGCGCGCTACCGGGGGGATTTTGAAAAACGGTTGCAGGCGGTGTTGCGGGAAGTCACCCAGGCGGAAGGGCAAATCGTTCTTTTTGTGGATGAACTGCATACGGTGGTGGGGGCTGGTGCCACCCAGGGCACGATGGATGCCAGCAACCTGCTCAAACCTATGCTGGCACGGGGGGAATTGCGTTGTATTGGCGCGACGACCTTGGATGAATATCGCAAGTATATTGAGAAAGATGCGGCCCTGGAGCGGCGGTTCCAGCCGATTCGGGTGGAAGAACCCAGCTTAGAAGATACAGTCGCCATTTTGCGGGGGCTAAAGGAACGCTACGAAGCGCATCACGGGGTGAAAATTGCCGATGCCGCTTTGGTCGCTGCCGTCGTGCTGTCGATTCGTTATTTGCCGGAGCGATTTTTGCCGGATAAAGCCATTGACCTTATTGACGAAGCGGCGGCGAAATTGCGCATGGAAATTACCTCAAAACCTGAAGAATTAGAAGCCCTAGACCGCCGGTTAATGCAACTGCAAATGGAGCGGTTATCCCTGTTGGAAGACCGAGATCGCATCAGTCAGGAACGCTTGCGCAAAATTGACCAGGAAATTGCTACCCTAAGCGCCAAACAGGCGGAATTGAATCAGCAATGGCAGGGCGAAAAACAAATTTTAGAAGCCATCAAAGCCCTCAAGCAGGAAGAGGAACAACTTCGGGTGCAAATTGAACAGGCGGAACGGAATTACGACCTGAATCGGGCAGCACAGTTGAAATTTGGCCGGTTGGCATCCCTGCACCAGGAATTAGAGGACAAAGAAGCGGCATTGGCGGCAATTCAAGCCCGCAATTCGACCCTGTTGCGGGAGCAAGTTACGGAAGCAGACGTGGCAGAAATTGTCGCTAAATGGACAGGAATTCCGGTGCGGCGTTTGCTGGAATCGGAGCGGCAAAAACTCCTGCATTTAGAACAGTATTTGCACCAGAAAGTGATTGGGCAAGACCAGGCGGTAAAAGCGGTAGCGGCAGCCATTCGGCGCACCAGAGCGGGCTTAAAATCCCCGCGCCGTCCCATCGGTTCCTTCCTGTTTTTGGGGCCAACGGGGGTGGGTAAAACGGAACTGGCCCGCACCCTCGCCGAAGCCCTGTTTGACAGTGAACATGCCCTGGTGCGTCTGGATATGTCGGAATATATGGAAAAACAGAGCATTTCCCGGTTGTTGGGCGCACCGCCGGGGTATGTGGGTTATGAGGAAGGGGGGCAATTGTCCGAAGCAATCCGTCGGCGTCCCTATGCGGTGGTGTTATTAGATGAAATCGAAAAAGCCCACCCGGATATTTTCAATGTGCTTTTGCAAATTTTGGATGATGGCCGGGTGACGGATTCCCAGGGACGGGTGGTGGATTTCCGCAATACTATTATTGTGATGACCAGCAATTTGGGGAGTGAATTAATCCTAGAAGGCACGGAAACCCCGGAATTTTTGGAACCCAAAATTCGCCAATTGCTGGCCAGCCAATTTCGCCCAGAATTTCTCAACCGCATTGATGAAATCATCCTATTTCACTGCCTAAACCGGGAACAACTCCGGCAGATTGTGAATTTACAAATCACCCAACTCCAACAACTCCTGGCCGAACAAAATGTGACGTTGGACGTGACCGTAGCGGCTCAAGAGTATTTAGTTGACGTGGGCTATGACCCGGCCTATGGCGCTCGTCCACTGCGGCGTGCCATGCAACGGGAGTTGGAAAATCCCTTGGCCGACCTTATCCTCAGTCAGAATCAACCCAGCGGGATGCACATTGTGGTGGATGTGCAGGGTGGCAAACTGTGTTTATCGCCCGTGTGGGAACCCCATTTATCGCTCGCGGTGGGGGCTTGAGCGGCGAATCAGCCAATAGCTCACCGCCAGCGCAATAACAGCCAACGCCAACCCAATCAAGCTCAGCCCTGATGTTTTTTCCAAATCCAAAATAATAATCTTGCGGGCGACGGCAATCAGGGAGGTGACAATAACCAACTCCACTTGAAACACGTGCTTGCGTAAATAGGCGGTGATGTTTTCCAAGATTTCCAAAGCAATTAAAATATTCAAAAATGCCCCAAAAATCACAAATAAATTCTGACTAAAGAAACCTCTTGGCTCCGAACTTAAATCGCTAATGAGTAACCGAATGAGGTCACCGGTTGCCACTGAAATCACCAGGATCATTCCCAGAGAAAGCAAACGGGCAATGAGCGATTCAACCCCCCCGACAATGTCCAAAAAAGGTTCATCCTGCCAATAGTAAACCAACCACCGCCATAACCGTTTCATATCCCCCCCCTCACCCTCAATAATCATACCAGGTCAGGGAGCAAAGGAGCGGGTATTGCGGCAGCGGCAAACCCCGGATCATTACCTGTTTTCCAGAACTATACCCCCAGTTTTTTCCCCTGCCGGATAACCTCCTGCCATTCCAGAAGTACCGCCGTGGGGATGGTGAGGTGACGTTCCCCTTCCACCAAAGGCAGGGTGACCCGCAAGGGCTGTTTCGGGGGGAATCGCGCTGGCAGTAATTCATCCGCTAGGGGCAGTAGGTCAAATTGACCCACATTGGCAACCGTAGCCGCTTTCGGAAAATCATCGGCCGCCAGCCACGTTTGCCCATCTGGGGTGGTGAGTACCAAAGGTTGCGGGTGGCGAAAATGATAGCGTTCAGGAAAACCCACCAAGCGCAGTTGCAACTGATGGGGGCGGGCAAACAAAATCACCTGCCAGGTCAAACGTTCTTCATCGGGGAGTTGGTGACGGGCTTGGATGACCAGTTGGTTGGGCGTTTCAGGAATGGTGCGGATGAGGGCATGACTTGGGGCGGACATGGCTAACCAAAACCATAGACCACTTAACCCCACCAAAACCATTTTTTGCCACCACAAATGGCTACCCGTAACCCCCCCCAGCCAGCCAATTTTTGCCATCCATTTCCCTCGCTGAATATTGACATGATATAACAATCCTAAGTGAGAATAGAATAGGGGTCGCAGGGGCACCGCTCCCGTCCTTGGTTCTGGGAAATCTCTGTTCACTAATCAAGTAGGATTGCTATAGTTATCAAATCAAATATTGTTGAACTTTTAGGGGGCTGATGCGGTTGGTGGTTCCGGTGGGTTGGGAATCAGCACATGATACATTCCCCGTAAATCGCCAACTTGGAAATCGTAGGCTAAATCCGTGGGATATTTGTTTTTCACAAAAGCGGGTATGGTTGCTTTTGCCCCATGACAGGCGAGACAACTGGCTTCCACATTGATCCGTCGAAAGTAATTCACCCCCCGGGCATCCACTTGCCAAAAGGCTTGGAGATCGGGATGTTCGATTAACTCCGCCAGGGCTTTTTCTTCAGTTAAATCCTGGGGTTTATGCTGAGGATTGCGGTACTTCAACGCCACTTGCCGCACCTGCCAACCGTGGTCCTGGGCAATTTTTTGGGCTTGTTTGCCCACCGGCGCACAGACCGTCTTAAAGGTATCCAGCGTTGGCTCCGTTGTTGTGCCGGTTAAACTACTGGCTAAACCCGCACGCATTTGGTCTAATAATTCAATTTCGGTGACCGCCTCGCCCAATTGCTGGGGGTCAATGCTAGCCCAAACCGGGAGCGACCAACCGAAAAGCAACGCTATAAAAACCAGTAAAATCCCTATTCGTCGCATGAGGAAACTACCTCCTGATGGGTGTTGGATAACGTGATCAAGGCTTGGGCGCACAGGGTGAAATAGTGAGGGTCGGAGAGGAAATAAATGCGGCTATTGCC
>NZ_JBRCEP010000062.1:0-7995 GCF_053491055.1 Gloeomargarita sp. | reverse complement strand
CTTAATTTGGGCAGTTCTTGATTCAGAATCCCTAACGCCCGTCCATACAGCCGCTCCGCTTCAGCGTATTTCCCCTGCTGAGTGAGTTCCACTGCTCGTTTCAATAACGCCTCAACATCAGCCCCCTGATTGCGCTGGGCTAGCACAGGCAGGGACGGATACATAACACCCCCCACCGGCACTCCAACCAGAACACTCGCCGCCAACGCCCACCCTGCAATCTGCCTGCCCTTCATCGTTCGCTGTTCCTTGATGACTTGCCCTTATTTTATAGTTCAGGTTTCCAGACAGGGGGTTTTGACAACAAAATACCGTCGTCAAGTGTTCACTGGCGAGATGTTGAAGCGCCTGCACGAAGTTTTGTATGACCTTTGTCAAAAATGGAACTGCAAGCTAATTGAATTTAATGGCGAAGCGGATCATATTCATTTACTTTTCCAATACTACCCACAAATGACTTGTCCAAATTTGTAAATAACATCAAGTCTGTCTCTAGTCGGAGGATTAGGAGTGAGTTTATGGAGTACCTCGACAAAATTTACTGGAAAGATGTTTTGTGGAATGAATCGTATTTTATTGCTTCCTGCGGAGGAGTAACTGTCTCTGTTCTGCGACAATATATAGAAAATCAGAACACCCCCGCCTTTCATCCCGACTCTGACCCTATGGGTACAGAGCGGGGCTTCAAGGACTACGTCCCGCTTGCGCGAACGGCGGATTAGGCTAAAACCCCGCTCTTATGCCTCCGGCACGGCTACGCCTAAAGGGTGGCTTTGTGCTTAACTATAGTCGTTTCACAAGAGAATGCAACACTTTGAGGCACTGGTAATCACTGTATTCCCTTCTAGGACAGGGTTTACAGGTAAAGGCGAATGTCGCAAACTTGTTTGAAATGACTATAAATGCAGCAGGTTGGGGATGAAAACCAAGTTTTCAACTTGCTAGGTTGTGTTGATCTTATGTAAGAAAGAAATGAGATGACTCAAGGGGAAGAATTGATAGAGAACTGGTAAGAAGAAGATACGAAAGTCATCGCAGATAAAGGATAGGATGCCCATAAGTTGCTTGAGAAAATCGGGGAAAATAAAGCGGTCATTCCGGTGCCGCGCGTTCAAGGCGCGTTAAGAAACCAAACTCGAGACCGTGCGTTGTGCCATGACCCGCCGCACCACTTGGGTTAAGCGTTCAATCCCTCGCTCAATATCCCGAACCGAAGCAGTGAGACTGATGCGCACACATTGCCGGGTATGACGCCATTCCTGACGCAACCCTGGGAAAAAGGTATGCCCCGGCACCACAATCACCCCCGCCTGTTTCAATTCCTGATACAGTTCCCAGTCGCTGATGGGCAAATCCCGCAACCACAACCAGGCAAACACCCCCCCTTCACCCCGATGCAAAAACCAGGGCAAATCCCCCGGCAACCCCGCCCGCAACCCTGCCGCCAAGAGCGCGAATTTCTGCTGGTAATGGGGACGAATTACCGTTGCCGACAAATGCGCCAATGCCCCCGACGCAATCGCCTGCGCCGCCAACGCCTGCCCATACCGGGACGCATGGATACAGGCATTGGTCAAAAACCCCTCAATCGCCCGCAAAATCCCCTCATCTCCAATGGCAATCCCCACCCGTTCGCCTGGCAACCCTGCCTTGGACAGGCTGATGCAATGCACGATATTGGGGGCAAACACCGGGGTCATCGGCGTAAAGTTCAACGCCGGATAGGGCGCGGCATAGGCCGAATCCACCAACACCGGAATCTCCCATTGGGCCGCCATCGCCGCAATCTGGCGCACCTCCTCCTCGGACAACACATTCCCGGTCGGATTGCAGGGCCGCGAAAAAATCACACAGCCGGTCTGCGGACCAAACGCCAACTGGTCAAAATCAGGACGGTACTTAAATTCGTGGTTTTGCTCATCCACCTCCAGCGTCGGTCGCACCGCTCGCAGGGATTCGGGCATCAAACAAATCCCCCCATAGCCCGTGTAATCAGGACTCAAGGGTAAGACAATCTCCCGTCCCGCCCCGCCAAAGGCATTGGCCGCAAAAAAGTACAGGGCTTGACTGCCTGGCGTCACCAACACATTCCGGGACGTAAGGTGTAGGCCATAGCGCTGGTTGAAATCCGCCACCACCGCATCAATCAAGGGCTGATACCCCTGGCTGGCCCCATAACGGCAGACCACCTCCCCGTAATCAGGACTGGCCAACAGGGCCTGGGTGCAATCCCGCCACAACTGCTCCACCTCCGGCAAAATCACCGGATTCCCCGCACTGAGATTGATCAAATCCTCCCCCGCCCGGGCTTGCAGGGTTTCCACAATATCTTTCATGATTGCCCGCACCCCCGTTAGACGGGTCATGGTGCGACCAAAATCACTCAGTTGCGGGTTGAGCATAACCGTTTGGGATCAGGCAAATAACAAGCAAATAAAGGTTATTTTACCCTAGGGCGATAGGGTGATCACCCAAGTCCCCACCTGTCTGGGTAAGGGAATATCCCCCGGACTCAACACCTGCAAATTGAAAAAATACATCCCCGTATGGCGGGGATTTTTCACATTCGATAGCACAATATCTACCGGCGTATCCGCAGGCACCGGGTCAATGAGCGTAATCCGCAACAGCCGATTTTCCTTGTCTAAAACCACTTCCCCCACCCGGAACTTTTGCTGGTCTTTGCCCCAGCTACGGCTGCGCACCACCTCGACAGCATTGGTGTCCAATTCTCCCCGGTAATGTTCAGGGTAGGTGATGTAATACTCCACAACCGCAATCTTTTGCCGCGGTACATTGAGGTAGTAGCGGTCCCATTGGCCGACCTGCCCTGAATCCGCCCAATAGCGCAATTCCTTTTTCGGCCCGCCCCACAGCGTCCAACCGGAACCCTGCGCCAGTACGGCTCCACCACTACTTACCAGCACCATTGCTGCCACCAGCGCCCCGACCCCGCGTTGCATCCGGTTGACCCAGGCAGTTCCCCTATGTTGCATCACTTTACTCCCGTTGTTGGCTCACCCTACCCAAGGATACACATGCTTACCTCGTTTTTAATGCTAACATTCTGGCGCGGTTCCCCTTGAACCCCAAAGTTAACCGCCTCTTACGCCCCACACGTCGTGCATCGCCTAGTCCCTGGATTTTCTCTTAAAAAACAGCCGCCCTCCCAAAGGTGCAATTCGGTTTACGTACAGTTTTTGGTCGGGGGTAAACTACCTCTGACTAAAGTCGGAGGCTTCTCGTAGCCCTGCGGTTATTTTACTAACCGCGAGCCTCTGGGCTGGTTTACCGCCACCCCAATTAACGGTTACCCGTGCCTTATCAAAACGCATAGCAGCTAAATTCCGGCCTTACCCAAGGTGAAGTAGTAGCGGTTCGCTTACGCTAGAAAGCAGGCTGGCAGCTATTTTTTTAACGGTGTTGCGTGCCTATGTTTCAACAAATGCGTCGCCGTCTGGCGGCCTGGTATGTGGGGGTGACGGCAGTTTTGCTGGTGGTGTTTGCCTGGGCGGGTTATGGGTACGTGCAAACCACCCTGAGCGAACGGATTGATGACACGTTAGACCATGTGGCGGAGGTGGTGGTGGCGACCTTGCCCAGTGCGCCGCCCTATTGGCCGACGGATGTGGCGGAGGATCGGGTGGCTTTGGAGTGGTTTGCCCCGACGGGGGAGCGCCTTTGGAGTACGTTGGATATGGCGGTGGTGCCGCGGTTGCATCCGGGGGTGTGGCGGGAAACGGTGACCCTGGGCGGCAAGGAGGCACTCCGGCAGGTGACCCAGCCTGTCTATCGAGAGGGGCAATTGCTCGGGTATTTGCGGGTCAGCCATCCCTGGTTTGAGGTGACCAAACCGGTGCGCCAATTGCTGGTGGATTTGACGGTGGGGGGGCTGGTGGCGCTGGTGGCGGTGGCCGGGGCAGGGTGGTTTTTGTCGGGTTTGGCGATGGCGCCGGTGCGGCAGTCCTATCAGCGGTTGGAGCAGTTTACCGCCGATGCGTCCCATGAGCTGCGCAGCCCTTTGGCGAGTTTGCAAATGAATTGGGAGTTATTACATGCTCAGTATCCCCAACACCCCCAAGTGCAGGCGATGGGCGGCCTGATCCAGCGGTTGGGACGGCTGGTGGATGATTTGCTCTTTCTGGCCCGGCAGGATACCCAGGGGGTGGTGGCAGAGGAACCTTGTCCTTTGGATGCCTTGGTGATGGAGGTGACCCAGGAACAGGCGGCGTTGGCGCAGGCCAAAGGGGTGACGTTTCACCTGGAATTGCCCACCCTGGACAACCCCGATACCCTCACGGTCTGGGGGAATTACAGCCAGTTGGGGCGGTTGTTGACCAATGTGATGCGCAATGCCTGGCAATATACGCCGTCGGGGGGGCAGGTGTGGGTGCGGTTGCAACCCCAGGGGGACACCCTGGTGGTAACCGTGCAGGATACGGGGGTGGGGATTGACCCGGCGGAGTTACCGAGGGTGTTTGACCGGTTTTATCGGGTAGATCGGGCCAGGGGGGCAAGCGGCGGCAGTGGGCTGGGGCTGGCGATTGCCCAAAGCATTGTCCAGGCGCACCAGGGGAGCATTCACCTTGCCAGTCAACCCGGCCAAGGAACCGTGGCAACGATTACCCTCCCCCGCTTCAAAGGGCTAACTCATCGGGGGTCGGCAGACCGGCGGTAACCCCCAAATTCAACAGAGCGCTCCAGCTATCGTCCCGCACCCCGGCATCTCCGTCTTGCAGCCCCTGACGTAGGGCTTCCACTACTTGCAGATAGAGGTTTTCCGGCAACTGTTCGGCGGGCAGTTGTCCCAAGGCCCAGGTACAGTTGCTCCGCACAGCAGCTACCGGGTCCTGTTGCAGGGCCTGGCAGAGGGTTTGCACCCCCAGGGGCAGACATTCGGGCTGGGTCGGGAGCAGGTGGGCCAAGGCACTCGCCGCCCACAACCGCACCGCCGGAATGTCCCGTTGCAGGGCCTGGATCAACGTTGGTACAGCTTGCGCCGACCGGCTGTACCCCAACGCCCAGACAATCCCCTTGCGGACATAGCCATTGGTCTCGTGGCGCCACTGCTGGAGCAAAAAGGGCACAGCGGCTGGCGTGGGATTGCGCCCCAGGGCATAGGCAGCACTCAAGCGCACCAAAGGACAGGCATCCTGGAGTAAAGGAATCAACCGTTCCCCCGCCCGTTCATCCCGCAATTCACAAAACGCCCGCGCCGCCTGCATCCGTTGCAAAGGGTCACTGGCGGTCAACTGCGCCAACATCACCTCCGGGTCCGGATCGGGGGTTTCCTGCCAGGTATCCAGGGGACTGGCCAAATCCGGTTGGTCATCGGCGAACATAGCTGGGGATGCCCACAAACCTCCAGACAGGAGAATGAAAGCTAGTACCAGTCTAACCCCGGCGCGCCCCCCAAGACTGCATTTGCCGCCGCAAACGAAACTGTTGCACCAGCGCAGGCATATCCCGCCGATGGCCCACCACAATCAACGTATCCCCCGGTTGAATGACCACGTGGGACTCCGGATTGCGCAACAACTGACCATCTGCCCGCCGCAGCGCCACCACCAAAAACGTCCGTTCCCCCTGCCCCTGCACCTCCTTGACCGTACAGCCAACCAACGGACAGGAATCCGGCACCAGCAATTCATCCATCCGCAGACTAATTTGGTGGAGAATTTCATTGACAGTACTGCCGCCATCATTACGGTCCAGCAGGTCAATGGTGGCCGGATGGGTAATCAAATAGGCCAGCCGCATCGCCCCAATCGTCGCCGGGAGCACCACGTGGTCTGCCCCTGCCAAACGCAATTTCCGTTCCGTCGCCGGAAATTCCCCCCGCGCCAGGATGGTCAATCGCTCGTTTAAGCCCCGCGCCGTCAGGGTGACAAACACATTCAAAGCATCGTCGGGCAAAACCGTCGCCAACACCCGCGCCCGCTGCACCCCCGCCCAGATCAGGGTTTCCTCATCCTCCGCGTTCCCCAAATGCGCCAAATAACCATGTTCGGTCGCCTCGCGAATCCGTTCCTCATCCATATCCAACACAATAAAGTCCAAACCGGCCTCCTGCACCCGTTGCGCCAGAATTTGGCCCATGCGGCCATAACCGCAGATAATCACGTGATCCCGTAATTGAGTAATTTTTTGCTGCATCCGTTGCGACGCCAAAACCTCCTTAATTTCCCCTTCGGTCACCAACTGAACCAAGGCCCCAATCGTGCCTACTACTGCCGCACTGCCCAGGATAATAATCAGCATAGTAAATAAACGCAAAGCCGGCGTATTGACAGGGCGCACCTCCCCGAATCCCACCCCAAAGATGGTGATGATGACCATGTACAGGGCATCCAAGAACGACCAACCGGCCAGCACCCAGTACCCCAAAACCCCAAAGACCAGCACCCCGGAAAACAGCGTGAGTGCCGTCAGCAAATTGCGTAAGCCTGGGGAGAGCCGCCAATGTTCGCGCCACCGTCTCGCTTGTTTGATGAATTTGGGCAGGGAGCGACGGGACACAGGTAGAGGTGGAGCGAGAAATAGATGCTGTGACCGATGAACCGGTTCATGCTAAGGCAGGACACCTTTATGATTCATGAAATTCACACTTTTGTGGCCCATAACCGCCAGCATGATGACTCTGAACCACTCAGAAATTCACACATCCTGGACCCAACAGCCAGGGCTGGCCCACGCGCTCAGGTTCCGGAGCTTCATTATAGACTGCGGCGGTCATAAATTTTCCAGGTATCTCCCACCCGGCGTAAATCAAAGCGATAGGTATCCTGGTCTATTTTACTCTGGCGCAGACGGCCATTTTGATACATACGCAACGGCTGTTGAATATACACATCAATCACCAGACGATGGGCATCGGATTGCAGCACCCTTTTCAAGGTGACCTGTGCAGGACCGTAGCGATAGTACGTATGATTCTTACGCAACCACTCTACCGAACCATCTCGCTTAGCGACAGCAGTCCAGGCGGGTCCCGTGAGAAATTTCGCCGCCAAATCCAAATCATAGGGCGGGGCAAAGATGTTTTTTTTCGCCTCCAACCAGGAGGCCACCAGCGCAACCCCCTCTTCGGCCGAGAAACTCGCCGGCAGTGCCGTAGTGGTTCTATTTTTCTGCCCGCCACTGTTGCCACCCTGCCCGGTGGGGGCAACGGTTGGCTGCGTAACCACTGCCGGCCGCCGCACGAACAACCACCAGACCAACCCACCGCCGACGGCAACCATACCCCCCAAGACAAAACCTAGGAATACCAACAGCACGACGGGCATGCGCACGGTAGCGTCAGCTCCTGCGGCCAAGTTTACGGGTGCGGTTGGGGCTACCAGGGGAACGGGCGCAACCGTAGGTGGGGGCGGGCGGCAAGAGGCAGTATCGAATTCTGTCGCTGTCCCCTCATCCGGTACCAACACCGCCAGCACCTGACCCGCCTGGTCAAACGCTCCGGCCAGCATTTGCGTCAATACCTGCGCCAGCGCGGGGTCAATCTCACAGTGTTCTTGCCAGAGCCAATCCGGGCTGGGGGGATAGCCGGTCAACAGGGTAATTGCCGCCTGAGCCAGCGCCACAATGTCCTGCCGGGGCGTTGCCCTCACCGGTGTCCGGGTCGGGGGAAGCAACTGACACCCCTGCGGCACCTGCTGAATCGTACTGAGACTCACCCCCCCATGCGCCTGTTGCCGCTCGTGGTATCGCCGGAGTTGGCTGAGCACCTGTCGCAGCAGTAACCGCACCTGGGACTCATTCAGTGGTTGCCCATCCCGTTCCAGGAGAATCTGCCGATAGGATACAGCCATGCGCCCCTTGGCAACACCCCCAATTCCATTGTACTGACATACTCCCCCGCCTCTAGGTGTATAGTCATTTCGGTTTAGAATGCGACACTAACTTGTGCAATAATTACGAATGACTTCATCAATGGTGGTGCCAGGAGGAGCATACATCCACAATCTTTTTAATGCGCTAAAGTCATGCTCAATA
>NZ_JBRCEP010000061.1:0-7749 GCF_053491055.1 Gloeomargarita sp. | reverse complement strand
ATCCCACAATTGACCAAAAAACTATAGCTATTGCGGGCGGCATATTGTTGTCCCACGCGCGTCACCAAAGGGATTCCCACCCACAGCGCTTCTAGCGTCGTGGTCGCCCCGTTGTAGGGATAGGTATCGAGAATCACATCGGCAATCCCCATATTGGCCCGGTGGACATATTCACTCGCATCCCGTTCCAAAAATTTCAAACGGTCGGGATTCACACCCATTTCCTGTGCCAAATCCTGGAAAAATTCCTGGATGCCCTGTTGGTCGCCTAACCCTTTGAGGAGCAGATAACTCTGGGGAACATGCTGGAGAATTTCTAATTGCAAACGGGCAGTCTCATGATGGCGTTTGTAGCTCGACTGCGCACTGTAGAAAACAATCGCATCGCTGGGAATCCCCAAATGTTCGCGCCGCAGCGTGGGCACGCCAATTTCAAAGCCATCCACCCCAATATAGGCATGGGGCAAGCGCCACAGCGTTTCCCGATAATACTGCTGTGCATCATCTGGCAACACATAGGGATCAACGACAAAATAGTCCATCGTGGGAATTTCCATGGCATCCCAACCCAGCCAGCTAACCAGTATCGGTGCCGGTTTTCGCGCCAGTACCACGCCAATTGCATTCAACGTCACACTGTCTAAATCAATCAAAATATCAATCTCATCTTTATAGATGTGAGCTGCCATCACTTTCGGGTCGCGGTGATAGACGCAACTCTGGCATTCGGGGAGTAAAAACTGGTGCGCAAACTGATCTGGCTGATTCGCTATAGTGTACATATAAACGTCAAATTTCTGGCGGTTCATGTAGCGGAGATACCAGCGCATCAACCATCCCACCGAATGGCGTCGCAGGGTATGGGAAAGAAAGCCAATTCGGAGTTTTTCCCGCTCGCGGGGCTGGTGTTGAAATACCCCATGCTTCTTTTGCATGCAAGTGGCAATGTGACCAATAAATTTCTGTTTCAGGTACTGATTATTGGCCAGGTCATCCCGCAGATAGGGGAGTAAAAAAGGCACGTTAAAGGGCGCGCGTATCGTCTTTTCAAGCATGGAACCAATGTAGTCCGTATCCTGCTCCACCAACTCGGCCAGAGTTTGGAGATAGCGCTGACCGACTTCCTGATATTCCTGTTGGTTTTTTCCGCGAATGTGAATTAATCCCTGGAGTAATTTTTCAATAGCATCCAATTGATGCAGGGGCGTCCCGTATTTTTGCGCTAATTCCAGGAGTTGACGTGCTAAATCCAAGCCGGTGCGATATTCCCTCAAACGGTAAAAAAGTTCCACCAGAAAATAGTGGTAGTCGCAGTTGTGAGGTTCCTGGGCAATACACCACTCCAGCAGACGCTGACTGAGACGGGAATTAGTTTTTTCATGGTCCTGAATCAGCGCACTCAGAAAAATGACATTCGGGAAATCATCAATTAACGCAACCCCTAAATCCAATAATTCTTTGTGCCAAGGTTGAAGAGTATCTTCTTTGATTTCATTGAAAATGGTGTGCAAGGTATTTTTGAGCGTTACTCGGTTAATCTGGTCGGGGGGGGCTTGGCACAGGACTTGAGCCAGTTCTAGTTCCTGTAAGCGGGTAAAGTTGTGATTGGTCGCCAGCAGTTCGGCAAACAGGAGTAAATTCTCCAGATTTTCTGGCGCGACTTCCCAAATCCACTGCCGCAACCAACAGGCAAAGGTCGTATTCTCGTGGTATTGGGTGGCCGTTTGCTCCAAAAGTTGCACAATTTCTTGGCAGGCTGGTTCGCTTAAATTCAGCATGGCTTGGAACCAAACTTCCTGAGCCGCATGCACATCTTCTTGGGCCAGAAACGCAATAATGGCGTAGGCATAAGCCGTAGAATTATCCGGTTCCTGGGTTAAAATTTGCTGGGTTAATTCGCTCAAATGCCCGTATTCTTGCTTTTGTAGGTAGGTCTGCGCTTCGGTTACCCAGGGGGCGGTCATGACGGTTGTCCTGACAAAGAGGGGTCTGCTCCTATCATAATCGCTGCATCGCTACCTGCGCCCCGGAAACGGGTATGATCGGGATGGTTCACCGTCGGATGCTGTTATGATTCACCCGTTTGAGATGCCCGTGATGAGTTCCACCATGACGGAAGGGAAGGTGGTGGCTTGGTTGAAACAGGTGGGCGATTTTGTCAAGGCGCACGAGCACATTGTGGTGGTGGAATCGGATAAGTCGGATATGGAGGCAGAGTGTTTCCATGACGGGTATCTGGCTGCGATTTTGGTGCCAGCAGGAGAACGGGCGCCGACGGGACAACCCATTGCCCTGATTGCCGAGACGCTGGAGGAGCTGCAGCAGGTGCAACAAAATCCCCAGCAATACCTTGCCCAACGCCAACCAAATACCCAGACGGCCAATCCACCGGCGCAGCCAGCAGCCCAACCGGCAACGGCCACCCCAACCACCAATGGGCGGGTGATGGCTTCCCCCAGAGCGAAAAAATTGGCGCAAACCTACCAATTGGATTTGCGGCAGATCAAGGGCAGCGGCCCCTACGGACGCATCACGGCAGACGATGTCCTGCAGGCGGTGGCGCCCCAGTCCCGTCCTACCACGGTTGCGCCTGCCGCAGTCACTTCGCCATCCCCACCGGCAGTTCCTGAAGCACTTCCGGCACCAGCAATTGCCGCTGCAGGCACAATTACGCCCCTGAGCACCCTGCAACAGGCGGTGGTGCGCAACATGGTCGCCAGTCTGGCCGTGCCGGTCTTTCGGGTGACTTATGCCATCACCACCCAGGCCCTGGACGCCCTATACCAACAAATCAAGGGCAAGGGGGTGACGATGACCGCCTTACTGGCCAAAGCCATTGCCCTGACCCTGACCAAACATCCCCTGCTCAACAGTCGCTACAGCGACCAGGGGATTGTGCAGCCGGAGGGAATTCACGTGGCGGTGGCGGTGGCAATGGAGGATGGTGGGCTGGTCACGCCGGTATTGGTCAACCCCCACCAGCAAGATATTTACAGCCTCTCCCGCACCTGGCAGGATTTGGTCAAACGCGCCAAGGCCAAACAATTGCAACCCCAGGAGTACAACAGCGGTACCTTTACCCTGTCGAATTTGGGGATGTTTGGGGTCGAGGAATTTGATGCCATTTTGCCACCCAATCAGGGCGCCATTCTTGCCGTGGGTGCGGCGCAGCCGGAGGTGGTGGCGCTGCCCGATGGCTGTATTGCCGTGCGGCGGCGGATGCGGGTGACCCTCACCTGTGACCATCGGGTGATTTATGGCGCTCAGGCGGCGGCCTTTTTGCAAGACCTCGCCAAGCTCATCGAAACCGAAACTCAATCCTTGGTGTTGTAAAGCTGCGCTTGGCGCCAGATGAGTTTTTGGACGGCGCCGATGACGGGGTTGACCTCCACACCGCGCCGCTGCGGTTGCGCCAGATAGGCTTGCTGTTCCTGCTCCATCATCTGCACATCTTCGCGAATGAGACCCTGGAGAAAGCCTTTGGCGGCGTTAAAACAGCGGTTTTTCACCCAGCGGCGAAACCCAACAGGCAGGCGGTGTAAATTCCGAAATGCTCCCAAGGAAACCGTATGTACTAAATAGGCCCGGGTTTGGGTTGCATGCACCGGCGCAATCAGGCAATAGAGACGAAAATCAGGACCCAAACAGGAATGCCAATGGGGGTACTCATAACGCACGGTCAAAGAGGTGGGAAAGCCCCGCCGCAACCAGGGCATAAAAAGCTGAATCACCGACCAAGGCCGGTTGACTTGGAAATAACATTCTGCCTGATATTCCGCTGCCACCCAATCGGAACCCACCTGTTTTTGTTGCAACCTGGCCTGGCCCCAGGGTTGAAAATGCCGGTGCAAATGGCCGTGATACATATCCATAAGGTTCTCAACCAAAAAGGAAAAATGCGCCCGAAAAGTGAACGGCGCTACACTCACGATGTAGTTCAAATGCTCCCATTCGGGAATGGCTAAAGGTTCCTGCGCCGGCGCCTGCGCGGGATCGCCGGGGAATAGCCAAATAAACCCATGCCGTTCCTGCACCGGGTAACTGCGAATACGACAGGGGGGCAATTTTTGCTGTGGCTGTAAATAGGGAATTGCGGTACAACGCCCGGTGCCGTCAAATTTCCAGCCGTGATAAATGCAGACAATTTCGTTGCCTTGCACATAACCACTGCTCAGCTTGACGAAGCGATGAGGACAGCGATTTTCTAAAGCGTGTACCTGCCCATCCTGATTGCGAAAAAGCACAATATCCTGATGCCAAATTTGCATCGCTAAGGGTTTATCCCGCAATTCACTACTCAAGGCCACGGCGTACCAGTGATTGAGATTCACCGGCGCTGACCGCAGGGATTCTGGCCGTGGGATGCCAGCTAACTGTTGCATCGTTGCCGGACAATCACTCCTCGCTTGTCAGGATAGCATTTTATCTAGGGCTGTGACCCGTTAGGAATGGCATTTCCCTGAATCATGCCTGGGCTCAAGTTGATGTCTGTGGGCCTATCCCTTGCGGGCAAATAGCACATCTAATTTTTTTGATTTTTGCATGGCAGAGATGGCCGGATTTATAAAACATTAGGTAGTCGGTGGGGGGGTACCTCGATTGCCAAGCTACGCGCATCCCCAAGGGATAAATTTTTCTTCCCCCAAACGCCCTGTTTTACACGTGCAAAGGGGATCACTGGGCAATGCCTGCGCTTCTTTTTAGGATGTGAACAGGGCCGAGTGGTGGACATTTTGAGTTTCTCGTGGTAAGGTGCCGTCACTGGGCTATGTTGTCTTGAGGCGTTGTCCTGCTTTGGTTTATGCTTCCTCCTGTATCTCCCCAGGCGCGTGTGGTGGCGGAAGTGGTGCCCCTGCTGGTGCGCTACCGCTATGAACCGGATGAAACGCAGGCGACGTTGATTGCTCAGGCGTGGGCGGAGGAATACCCGGCGGAATGGGTGCGTCCGGCGGTGGTGGAAACCCTGTACCAAGCCCGTTACAAAAGTGTTTCGGTGGCGCAGGTGTTGCGTCTGTGGAAGCGACAAGGCCGACCCCATCCCCATTACCCAGGGGATTTTGAACGGTTGGTGATCCGGTCGCCCCAGGAGCGGCCAGGCAGTCCTTTGCCGCGGGTGGTGCCCCGTTCGCCTCTGCCTTTGCTCCCGGCGACGGTGACCGAACCCCAGTATCAGAAATTGCGGACGCTGGCGCAGGTGCAACCGGTGCGGGAATCCTGATGGGACGACCAGGGGCGATTTTTGTGGATGCGGTGGGGACCTTGTTTGGGGTGCGGGGTTCGGTGGGGGCCATCTACAGCGAATGTGCCCGCGCCGTAGGGGCCGATGTACCGCCCGAAGCATTACAAAAGGCGTTTGTCCGCTGCTTTGCTGCGTCTCCTCCCCTGGCGTTTCCGGGGTTGGCGGCGGCAGAACTGCCAGCGGCGGAGTATGCCTATTGGTATCGGCTGACGGAGCAAACCTTTGCCCTGGCGGGGGGACTGGCGCAGATTGGCGATTTCGCGGCTTTTTTTCCCCTGGTGTACGACTACTTTGCGACGGCGGCGGCCTGGGAACTGTACCCGGATGTGCTGCCTGCTTTAGTGCGCTGGCGCGACCAGGGGATTCCGGTGGGGGTGATTTCTAATTTCGACAGCCGCTTGTACGCGGTGTTGCAGGCGTTGGGGTTACGCCCCTGGGTGCAGACGGTGACCATTTCCAGTCGGGTGGGCGCGGCCAAACCGCAGGCGGCGATTTTTCGGGCGGCATGGCAGGCGCTGGGGCAACCGGCACCGCCGATTTGGCATATTGGGGACAGTTGGGAGGCGGATGTGCTGGGAGCGCGGGCGGTGGGCTGGCGGGGTATTCACCTGTGTCGGGATGGGCAGACGGCGTTGCCGGAGCGGGTGGCGACCTTGACGGCGGTGGGGGACACCGACTAAATGCAGGGGTTGCGGCTCTATTTGCTGGCCATGACGGTGGTGTGGCTGGGGCTATTGCTGGGGGTGGTGCTCCCGGCCTTGCGGCAGGGGACGGTAGGGCTGGCGGAGGTGACCACCCTGGCAGAGCGGTTGTGGGCCGGAGCGGTGTTGACCCTGCCGGTCAGTTTGACCTTGGCCGTTGTCTTGAGTTGGTGGTGTTGGGGGCGGCGGTGGGAACGCTGGGCGTTGTATAGTTCCCTGTTGCCGGGGCTGAATGTCCTGGTGGCGGGGGGAGCGTGGCTCTGGCTCCGGGTCAAAGGCTAAGGCGGCGAATGTCGGAGTAAAACGCGGCGGATTCCAGCCCGGCGGCGCCCTGCACCAACACCGTCCGCAGGCGCAAATTGGGACCGGCAAACCACAGGCGCTCTGCAATGCTCTGGCCAGAGGGCAGACACAGGTGCAATTCCAACACGCCCTCCGGCGCCCAAGTGTAATGCCCGGTTTGGGGCCGACCGTCGCCCGTGTCCTGCCAAAACTGGTGGGAATCCGGGTCAAAGGTCACGATGGTGCGGTGCACGGGACGCTGCTGTTCACTCCAGGTCAACATCCACCCCAAGGGCAGGGCAGAGGTCGCCGGTAGGCCCGTAATTTCCAGTTGCGCTTTGCCGTGCTGGGCAGGGGTGCCGTCTAGGTAAAAGCGGGTGCGTTGGCAAACCCAGACCCCCCAGTGGTGGGCCAGCAGTTGGCTAAGGTGCTGAAACTCCATAATCATCCATCATAGAACCTGGCCCCAAAAGGTAGCACTTCTGGCATAATAAAAAAACGTCACAAACCAGGGCCTGTAGTTCAATTGGTTAGAGCACCGCCCTGTCACGGCGGAAGTTGCGGGTTCGAGCCCCGTCAGGCCCGTAGGTAGAAGTTGGGGGGTGGGGGGAGGTTGGGAACTGTTTTATTCCTCGACTCGTCCATAGAGTGCTGCCGGTGCCCCCGTGACCCATGCCCATAGCTGATCCCCCCAAGAGAAATGCCACCATTCCTGTGGATGACGGACAAAACCGGCCTGCCGCATGACCTCATGCAGTAAACGGCGATGGCGGCCATACGGACTTTCCGGCGGGTAATAATCCGGCCAGGAACGGGGCGACACCTCATCCAGCGGCGCACCCATGTCCACCGGCTGCCCCCCTGCATCCAGCAGCGTGACATCCACCGCGGCTCCCGTGCTATGGGGCGGTGGGGTGGCCGGATCATCACTGGGAACCGCCCAAATTTGATAGACCTGAGCAAGTAACGTGGCTGGGTCGGCCTCCGGCTGGGTGGCGGCCAAGGCGCGGTAGGTGTGGTGCACCATAAAGGCTTGCACCACATTCGGACGATAGGCATCCCAAATCTGCAACCGCCACCCAGGGTGAAGCTGCTGTAAATAGTCCTGCGCTTGTAATAATTTCTGCACAACACTGTAACGCAGAGAGAAAGGGGAATGTGCCGCATAGGGTGCGCCCAAACGGGCGTAGGGATGGGGATCGATCAAGCACAGGCGATCCGCCGGAATTGGAATTAAAGGTTCCCCGCATTCACAAATGGGCAGATAGCGGTAGGGTTTGAGTCTAGGGGGGTGCATTGGTTTTGGCCACCTCAACGCCATAGCAAACCTATTGGCGATAGAAACAATAATCACACAGGAGATGTCCTGGAAAATGATTTTTCTAAGTACTTGTGGCGTCATCATTTGGGATTGCTGTATCTGGGGGTTCGTCGCCTTGCCATAGGTTCACCTGAGTCATGCAATGAACGGCGCTGATGGGAGATGGGAAATCGGTGTTGACTGTTGATGGCATCGCGAGCATCGTC